>JACQAU010000229.1 GCA_016194835.1 Deltaproteobacteria bacterium | reverse complement strand
TTTTGAAAATTTTCTAAAATCGCAACAAAAGCCCTGCCAACCGCTAATCCAGAACCGTTCAAAGTATGCACAAACCGTGGCTTGGCTTGTGCAATATGCCGATACCTAATATCCGCCCGCCTTGCCTGAAAATCTTCACAGTTTGAACAAGAAGAAATCTCGCGATACGCATTTTGGCTGGGCAGCCAGACCTCAATATCATACGTCTTGGCGGACGCAAATCCCATATCTCCACTACAAAGCAATACTATACGATAAGGTAAACCCAAAAGCTGCAACACTTTTTCTGCATTTTGAGTCATTTTCTCTAACTCGTCATCAGATTTCTCTGGTTCTACAATTTTAACAAGCTCTACTTTCTGAAATTGGTGCAACCTGATCAATCCGCGTACATCTTTTCCATAAGAACCTGCCTCACTCCTAAAACAAGGCGAATAAGCTGTAAAACAAATAGGCAGTCTACCGGGTTCAATAATAGACTCACGATAAATATTTGTAAGCGGAACTTCGGCCGTAGGGATTAAGAATAGCTCCCGATCTGCAACTTGTGTTTTAAATAAATCAGCTTCAAATTTTGGTAGATTTCCTGTCCCTGTCATTGTTTCTCTATTAACCATAAATGGAGGAATTACTTCTGTATACCCATGCTCCCTTGTGTGTAAATCCAACATAAACTGTATCAGAGCTCTCTCCAACGCAGCTCCCGCACCTAAATATAAAGAAAACCGCGACCCAGAAAGTTTACCAGCTCGTTCAAAATCTAATATTTCCAATCTCTCGCCTATATCTACATGATCTTTTGGAGTAAAAGAAAACTTGGGCAACTCTCCCCACTTTTTTATCTCAACATTAAAACTAGAATCACTACCCTCTGGTACACTTTCGTTAGGTAAATTTGGGAGTTCTAAAAGTACTTTTCGCAGTTTATTTTCAGTAGCTTGCAGCTCTAACTCTAAGTCGTGAATTTTTACTCCCAGTTCTCGTGTTTCTGCCACTCGCGTACGCGCAAAATCCATTATGCTTGGATCGGTTTTAGATTTTATTTTTAGCTGTGCAATTTCACGCGAGGACTTATTGAGTTCTGCCTTTAAGCTATCTGTTAGCTGGATTTGTTTTTTACGAAACTGAGATTGTGTTTTGAGATCCTGTAAAATAGACAAATCAATACACCTTTTCTTAAGACCTTGTTCTAACTTTCCTATATCTTCCTCTAAGAGCTTGATGTCTAACATGATTACCACCTTAGCATATTATTACTAAAAAAACTTTTCCACTTCAGATCTATCCTGTGCATCTGGCTCCATCTCTAAATAATGTTTAAATTCTGCGCGAGCACTTGTTGGATCTCCCATGTCCCAATATGCTAAACCTAGTCTTTTATGCAGCATAGGATTTGCAGCGTCTAACTGAAGTGCTGCCCGGTAAAGCACAATGGCGCTTTGATAATTTTTTAACAAGTGATTTGTATAAGCAGCCATGTGCTTTGGCTCAACCGCTCTTGAGGCCAACTGCATAGCTTTATTAAATTGCGTAAGTGCATCTTCTAAACTTCCTTGTTCTAAATACGCTTTACCAAGTGCTATCATAGTGGTTACATTAGTGGGGGAATTTTTTAGTTCGGTTTTAAATTCCTCTATAGCTATCTTATAATTACCTTGAGTTGCGTAGAGATAACCCTTATAAAAATGCAAGTTTGGATATTTTGGAAAAATAGCATATATTTTTTCTAGTTCTTCTTCTGCTTTTTCAAATAATGCTTTTCTTATAAAAAGTCTATACCTCTCAATATATCCGACAGGATCTGAGGTGTTACGATCTGAGTAAGACTTAAACGCAGCCAATGCCTTATCTACAGCCTGTTTATCTCTACCTTCACGGTTTAAATAAATTTGTGCTTGCAACTTCCATGGATATGCATAATCTGGATTGGCCTCAATTGCCTGGTCAATATATTTCTGTGCAAACTCCCACTCTCCTTTTTGAATTTGAAACTCTGCAATTGCACCTAAAAATTCTGCCCTAGCCGTACTCCCTTTTTGTAATTCATCTCTAAGCATTTGTATTGCTCGGTCAATCCCCTCTGAGGCTGCAATACACTTAGCTGTACCAATCAGAGCGTCTACATTTAAAGGATCATATCGCAGTGCTATGGAATAAAAAAAAGGAGCTTCTTTATATTTTTTGTCTGCGTATAAGCTCTGTGCATAAGCAATATAAACCGCTGGATCTATCGTATCTCTAGACATTGCTCTCTTGTAAAAAGTCTGCGCTTCTTCGTAACGGCTTTGCTTGGCATACATATCACCAGCTGCCTTGTCAATTGTGCTTTGACTCACCGGCAACACCCTAAAACGATCCATGGCTTTTTTTGCCTCATCCCATTCATAACTCTGTATTAAAACTTGAATATATTTTGATTTTAATAAGCGGCATAGCTGAATCTAGATTAGACTCCCTGGCCCGCAAAAAAAAAGTCAAAGCTTCGTGATATTGTCCTTGTTTTAAAAGTTTTTGCCCTTCTCCTAAAAAATAATACATTCGTGCTTCTTGCTGTATGGCTTTAATTGATTCTCCAGCGCGTGCTCTCAGTGTATATATTTCTAAAAGATAATCAGCATTGTCTGATTCAAAAAAAACTGCCTTTTCAATACTCGCTAGAGCATAATTCCAATTATTTAATTGCTCATAAAAAATGGCACTTAAATAATACCCTTTTGCAAGATCTTTAGGACTCAAAAAATTTGCGTGTTGAATCACAAACTCTATATATTTTTGTGCACTTTGAATTTTACCATTGTTCCATAAAAGTTCAGCGATTTTTAGGTAAGATTTTGCGTGATTTTTATTAAGTCGGATTGCTTTTTGATATTCTAAAAAAGCGTCATCAAAATTGCCAAATTTTTCATAAATTAGCCCACGCAAATAAAAGACCTTAGAACTAAATACATTTGTGTCTGGGATCTTACTTAAATAATTAACTGCACCATGCAAATCCCCCCTATGAAAAGCGCTGTAAGAAATATAATAAAATAAAATTAAATCATATGTTTTATGTGTTTTTACATATTCTACAATTCTATTTTGGGCGGCCTCTGGTTGGTGTACATTAACAAAAAATTCTACGTCTGCTATTACCGTTTCTTGTAAATCTGCGGCCTTGACTCTAGACATGTCAATTAGAGTTGAAATTACTTTAAAATAATTTTCTTCTTTATTAGAAGAATCAATAAGATTTAAATAACTTGACGCAAGAAGAGCCAAAGCTTTTACGTTTTCAGGATCAAGCTCCACCGCTTTCAAAAGTTTATCCGCTGCTGATTTATATCCTTCTACCGTATCTTCTAAATAGTCTTTTAGTGTCTGATTATAAATCTGTTCACTCTGAAGTGGATCCGGTTTACTTTGAGCAAAATGTGGAAGAATCGGGCGAATAATCCTAGGCTTATTAATGATCGGAGTGGGAGTTTCTTTTCTAATAAGATCTTCAACAAACAAAAATACACCAGCTCCGAATAAGAGGTAAATAAAAAATTTATTGGTTTTTTGCTTCGTCATTGTTTTAGAAAAGAACGGCTTTGACTGTTTTTGAAAAACTATTGTTTTCTCATCTGAAATTTTCTTTACTTCTGGTAAATTTTCAGGCGCTATCTGAAGCTGTGTGAGAGTTATGTTTTCTTTCTCTTCGTCTTTAATATCAAAAAAGGTTTTTGAGCCCGTAGTTTGCGTTTCATCCCAAATTGGCCGAACTGGCAGAATGGGTTGAATTGGCATTTTTTCAGGAGTTATTTTACCTAAATCTGCGTCTTCAGGGGCTTCTACCTCTGTTAGTGTGCCCTCAGGAATTTGTATTGCATTTTGAGCTTCGGTTAAAAGCTTTGTCACTTGGTTAATTTGCGTTTGAAACCCCACATCTGTAAGTTCGTCTTTTAAGATTTTTTCTAATTTTCCACTTATTTTTAAAATAAAAGTTTCTGCAATTTCAGAAATTAAATTAACATCCACCCAATCGCCTTGTGGATATATCCTACCAACCTCTGCACCTGTAATATGATTTTTTAAGATCAAAAGCTGAACACGATGGAAATCAATCGGGCCTATAATTCTACCAGAGGTCAGTCTAATTTTATAAAGCCGTCCTGACGTATTCATTGTTATCAAAAACTCATTACTACTTTCTTTGCAATTTGCAATAAAGAAGAAGGCATCAGCCCCCACTGCAAAGTACAGATAACCATAAGCCCTACTGCAAAATGATAAAATATAGACAAACTTCTCTGTTCACCAAAAGACGAAACTTCGTCTCGCATATACACGTAAACCAGTACCCTCAAATAATAATAAACCGAAACTGCGCTACATAAAACTGAAATGACAACAAGAGAAACTTCGCCCGCTTGAACAGCTGAATAAAATAGCCAATATTTTCCCACAAAACCAACCGTTGGAGGTAGTCCGGCCATAGAAAATAAAAATACCGCTAAACAAAAAGAAAAGACAGGGTGTCGCCTGGAAAGACCCGACAGATCATATAAACTCAACCCCGTGTCATCTCGTGATGACAAAAAAGATAAAATCGCAAAAACTCCTAAATTCATTACTATATAAGCCATCAGATACACCAATAACGGAGCATATCCTTCCTGGTTTAAACAGCCAGACAAAATGCCCACTAAAAGATAACCAGAATGGGCAATCGACGAATAAGCCAGCATTCTTTTTAAATTAGTCTGCAAGAGTGCTACCAAATTACCAACCACCATAGTTGCTACTGCAAATACCCACAGAAGATCGTGAAAATGATTTTGTAGTTGTACAGAAAATGCTGTTCCATAACCCAAAGAAGTAAACACACGAATAAATGCCGCAAAAGCAGCCGTCTTGAGACCGGCTGTCATAAAACCAGTAATTGGCGCAGGGGCTCCTTCATAAACATCCGGCATCCACATGTGTAAAGGCACGCAAGCTACCTTAAACAAAAAACCAAACAAAATCAGTCCAACTCCAATCACAAAAAGAGGGCTCATCGCGCCCTGGCTTGCGTGAACATGTTTTAAAATTTCGCGAATTTGAGTAGTAGCAGTAACACCATAAAGAAGCGCTACTCCATATAAAAATATAACTGATGCAACAGAGCCCAAAATAAAATACTTCAGAGCTGCTTCGTTGGATTTTCGATCGTGCCTTCGAAATCCCACTAAAACATAAACCGCTAAAGACATAATTTCTAGCGCAATAAACAAAACAATCAAATCCAAAGCAGAAGCCATAAGCATCATGCCGAGCGAAGACAATAAAAGCAGAATATAATACTCTGGGTGCTGTATTTCCTGTTTATCCAAATATCTAAACGAACTTAGAGCTGTAATAATAGCAGAACCTAAAAACAGTATATTAAAAAAACTTCCAAACGAATCTGAAACTAACATTTGATTGAACAGTAAAACGGCTGGTTCGTTCATTAATTGAAAAGCACTTCGTACGCCCAAACACGCAAACACAAGCATGAATATAAAAACAAACCATTTTTTGTTTATTTTATTTAAAACACTGAGCACGATAACAAATGCAATGCCCAATAAAACCCACAAATATGGTGCACTTGATTTGAACATTAAATTATTAAAAACAAGCAGTTCTGGTTTGATAAATGACATCATATTCCCCATATTCATTGCCGCGCCCTTTTAACTTCTTGTGGTGGTATTGATCTATAAACAATAGTGCTTGATTCACCGGCTTGAGATAAAAATTTTTGAACCGAAGCGTTCATTTTATTGAAAAAGAAATTTGGAAAAATTCCCATAAAAAATATACATATGATAATTGGCACTATAACTACGATCTCTCTAAAATTTAAGTCCTTCAACGTTTCATTTTCCTTGTTTTTGATAGGACCGAACATCATTCTCTGAAATGCCCAAAGCATGTATATGGCCCCAAAAATAACACAAAGTGCGCTTACTCCGGCAAGCATAGGGTGTTCTTTCCACGTGCCAAGTAAAATTAAAAACTCACCAATAAAGCCATTAGTACCCGGTAGTGCAATCGAAGAGAGCGCAGTAATCATAAAAGCTACACTAAACAGAGGCATCACCCGCGTGATTCCGCCAAAATCTTTTATTTCTCTCGTGTGCCTACGTTCATACAAAATCCCAACCAAAAGAAACAACCCACCCGTCGAAATACCATGATTTAACATTTGATATATAGAACCCGTTACAGAAATCGAATTTAACGAAAATAATCCAATTATTACAAAACCCATATGACTAACAGAAGAATAAGCAACTAGCTTTTTTATATCTGGCTGAACCATCGACACCCACGCGCCATATAAAACCGCTGTAGTTCCTAAAATTAAGAACGCCACCTGAAATATCCGAACAGCTTCCGGAAAAAGTGGGAAAGCAAACCGAATAAAGCCATAACCTCCCATCTTTAATAAAACACCGGCCAAAATCACACTTCCCGCAGTGGGAGCTTGCACATGGGCATCTGGCAGCCATGTGTGTAGTGGAAACATAGGCACTTTCACAGCAAAAGCTAAAGCAAAAGCCAGAAACAATAACGCTTGTGGTGAAAAAATCCCATTTGCCAAAGTCCTAACACGATACAAATCTAAAATAGACGCGGAATAAACACCAAATTGTATTTTATGTAAATATGCCAAATAAAAAATCGCAACTAACATCAAAAGAGACCCAACCACTGTGAATAGAAAAAATTTTAACGCTGCATAAATACGCTCTTTTCCTCCCCAAATACCAATTAGAAAGTACATGGGAACTAGCATAACTTCCCAAAATACATAAAAAAGAAACAAATCCAAACTAACAAACGCCCCAAGCATCGCGCTTTCTAATACCAGAAGTAAAAAATAGTACTCCCTTAGGCGATGCCCTATGGCACTAAAAGAAGACAAAATAACAATTGGAGATAAAAAGGTAGTTAATAAAATTAACCAAAGGCTAATTCCGTCTATTCCAAAATGATAAGAGATACCAAGCTCTGCAATCCATGGCACAAACTCAATAAATTGAAACTCAAAAACATTTGGGTCAAACTGGATATAAAGCACTACGGAAAATATAAAAGTAATAATAGTGCCAACAAGGGTCCAAAATTTTAGAAAACCTGCCTCATACTGTTTGCTTACAGGAATAAGAAATCCTAAACCCGCCCACAATAACGGGGAAAAAACAACATTAGTTAATAAATGTGAATTAAACCATGCCATAAATTAAATACCCTAAAGCTAAAAATGCACCCAGCAATACAAAAACAAGATAAATCTGCACTACACCAGTATGCAGAACTCTTAAGCCTTGACCACTCCATTGTGAAAATTTTCCAAACCCAACCATCAAACGATCTACGATTCCGACATCCATTTCTAACCAAAGATTTTTTGAAAAAGCATGAATTGGTTTTACTAATAAAAATTCATAAATCTCATCTATAAACCATTTATGTTGTATTATTTCATAAAGTCTTGAAAATTTCTGTTTCAACTCATTAGCTCTGTTTAGGTTGCGATAAAACCTAAAAATAAAAACAATCCCAACCACAGCCACTAAAACGCTAACTCCCATAAGTATCCACTCGAGAGAATGTGAAGACAGGTCCTCTATTTCATGGTGTGGTATTACAGGTAAAAGCCAATGCTCAATCCAACTGAAATGCGGGATACCAATCAATCCACCAAGCAAACTAAAAACCGCCAATATTTGTAACGGAACAATCATAACAGATGGAGAGTCATGTATTTTATTGTCATTAGACCCACGATAATCTCCTAAAAAAGTCAGAACAAAAAGCCTTGTCATATAAAATGCAGTTAAGATAGCACCCAACACTCCCAAAACCCAAAGCCAAATAGATCCACCATGGGAACTAAACGTCTTCCATAAAATTTCGTCCTTTGAAAAAAAACCAGAAAAAGGAGGAATACCGCAAATAGCCAGCCATGCCACTAAAAATACAAGATAGGTTTTTGGCATGTGTTTTCTTAAATTTCCCATTTTTAAAATATTTTGTTCTTCGTGCATGCCATGAATCACACTACCTGCACCTAAAAATAAAAGCGCTTTAAAAAATGCATGCGTCACCACATGAAAAACCCCCGCACTAAAAGCGCCAACTCCACAACCCAAAAACATGTATCCCAGCTGCGACACTGTTGAATATGCTAAAATTTTCTTTATGTCAGTTTGCGCCACCGCAATTGTACCAGCAAACACCGCAGTCAGTCCCCCAGTAACTGCAACTATTTGCATAGCCGTTGGCGATAACAAAAATAAAAAATTCATACGCGCCACTAAATAAATTCCAGAAGTAACCATTGTAGCAGCATGAATAAGGGCAGAAACAGGTGTGGGTCCTGCCATTGCGTCAGGTAACCAAACATAAAGTGGAATTTGAGCTGACTTTCCTGTGCAACCCAAAAATAATAAAAGACAAATAGCCGTAACCGTTCCTGATTCAATAAGGTGCGGTAAATTTGGTGCGTTTCCCTGAATAACAGATAGCCTTAAAAACTCAAAATCCAAAGTCCCGAAAGAAGTAAAAATTAAAAACATACCAAGTAAAAAACCAAAATCCCCAATACGATTTACTACAAATGCTTTTTTCCCTGCTATTGCTTTTTCATAATCTTCGTACCAATAACCAATCAGCAAGTAACTACATAGCCCCACTCCTTCCCAACCTAAAAACAACACGGGCAGTGAGCCCCCTAAAACCAAAATCAGCATCGCAAAGCAAAATAAATTTAAATATGCAAAAAATTTGCCTGGTGTTTTATCGTGAGCCATGTAGCCAATCGAGTAAAGATGAATAAGCGCTCCTACACCAGAGATAACCAGGCAAAAAATAAGAGATAGCGCATCTAATCGTAAGATAAAATCTACTTGCAACCCACTAAATTGAATCCAAGAAAAAATTTTCTGTTCTATTACTCTACTTGATTCTGACACCAGTGAAAATTTATAAAACAACCATAGAGATATGGCTAACGAAACAGAAATGGCAAGAGTCGAGATCAAACCAGTAACAACAGAATTTGCTTTTTTAGCGCTCGGTGAAGACTGAAAAACCAGATACCAAATTCCGTTCACCAAAAACCCCAAAAGCGGGAAACCAATAATAAGTCCTAACATTATTCTTTATCCTTTTAATAACTCAATAGAATCAGTATCTACACTTCTTAAAGTTCTGAAAAGCGCAATCACAAGCCCAAGACCCACTGCGCTTTCTGCCGCCGCTACAGTAATAATAAAAAACACAGAAACTTGCCCACCCAGATGATTTAAAATCCTTGAAAACGAAATAAAAGTTAAATTAACTGCGTTTAACATAAGCTCAACACACATAAGAACAATAATAATATTTTTTCGAACCAAAACCCCCATTAGTCCAATAAAAAATATAATAGCAGCAAACACCAAAATAACTTGCGGGTTTATTTGTGTACGCATAATGACTTCCTCTTTACAATGGCAACACAACCAATAATCCCAACTAAAAGCAAAATCGACGTGAGCTCAAACGGTAAAACATACTCTGAAAATAAAAGTTCAGATATTGCGCGCGTGTTGCCGCCCACCATTTTTATTTTTTCTAAAGAATGTGGTCCTGCTCCTATTAATATTGGCGAATGATTTAAAACCCAGGTAAATCCACCCACACCAATGCCACAAAATAAAACTGCGCTGAATTTTAATAAAATCGAACTTTTCTTAAAATCTAAAACCTCTTTGTCTGCACCCAAAAGCATAATAACAAAAACGAAAAGAACCATGATTGCTCCCGCATAGACTAATATCTGAAGAGCGGCAATCAAATGGGCCTCCAAAAGAGCATAAATCGCAGCAAAACAAAAAAACACTACAATCAAACTAAAGGCACTCGATATTGGGCTTTTGCTGAAAACAACAAATAAGGAAAACGTAATAGCGATGCCTGCAAATAAATAGAAAAAAAATGGCGATATCTCCATTTACTTATGTCCTCTCTGCTCTAATAAAAAATCTTTTTCATAAACACTTCTTTTCAACATGCTCATTTCATAAATATTGCTGAGCTTAATTGCGTCTTTTGGGCAGGCCTCTTCGCACATACCACAAAAACAGCATCTTAAAACGTCAACCTCAAAAGAAATCGGATATTTTTCTTTATCCGGTCTTTCGCCTGCCACTATGTGAATACACTCCGCAGGACAAACCGTTGGACACAGCATACAAGCCGTGCAATTTTCGACTCCGTTTATTGTTTTAATGTAATGCATCC
>JACQAU010000228.1 GCA_016194835.1 Deltaproteobacteria bacterium | reverse complement strand
ATTTTTGCTGCTGCGCGAATTTTTACCGCTTCGAAACTTAATTTTGAAGCTACGATTCGGCTTGTGTGTTACGCACTGGGCCCTGCGGTTTTTGCCGTCCTTCCGGGTATGGGCAATATTCTCCTACTTGTCTGGATACCTATATTACTCATAATTGGCGCAAAAGAGGTATACCAAACAACATCAGGCCGCTCTATTCTCATTGCGCTATTTCCAAGTTTAGTTTTATTTGGGATAATAATACTAGCAATGCTGGTTTTTGCTTTGGGATTTTTTAAAATTATTTTTTCTTTTCTTCAGTAGAAAAAACATAACGCGACAATGCTCCATGGGGGATGTTTAACAACAATGTTTTTTGCTTATAACCGTAGCAGAAAGTCTCATTTTTTGCTGTTTGGATATGGGTGCCTTACTTTACTTGCAGTTTCAGTTATTCATCTCTATAGACATTCAAAAGAAATACATCACACACAACAAAAAAATCGCAATGTCGCAACACAAATTATAACAAAACATACATCTCAAAAAGACCTTACTTATTATTTTTGTTCTCATTTTTATCCAACCATATGCCAATTAAAAAAAGACACTTCAGATCCTACAGGAAGTGTTAGAAAAAATATAAAAGGCGAAATTTTAGCACTACAAACTTATCAAGAAATTTTAAGAGAAAATTCCAATCTGAGCGTTGACGAATATGATGAACTTTTTGTTAAAAAAGTCTACACATCAAAAAGAAGACATCGTATCCAGTCAGCTTTTCATTATGTTCAAAATGCATTACTCCGATATATTGACAAACAAAATAATCATATCTTTACAGATAGAGAAAAAAAGTTTTTAAAAAATAGACTAAAAAAAATTAAATTAGAACTTCCCCCACCAGCCAGCCTTTATCAAGATGAACCTGATTTATTTACAAAAAACAATATCCTTTATGAACGTCTTACTGATAATTCGCTGCGTTTAAGAGTTGGCGGAGCGTATCTGTTTACAGTGCAATCCTGGTTTAATCTTATTTTTTCAATGTCTCACGAACTAGCTCATTCTATTGACCCTTGTGAGCTGAAATTTTTACAAATTTATATACCGTCTTATGATAAATTATTAGCTTGTTTTATCAAACAAGGATTAGTACAAATCCATAATGAACGCTCTGAATGTGGCGAAAATGACGAACTTTCTGAAACTTTTGCTGACTGGATTGCAGTTCAAATAATAGCAGAAACACTTAAGAAATTTAAAACCGAATTTGACAGAAACCAGCTTTTCGAAGCTGCTACAAACGCAGTTAGAGACCTATGCGAGGACGAAGATGAAAGACAAGACATCTCCACACATCCATCAGCAGCTATACGCATCGAGAATATCTTTAGCCAAAATCCTATAATACAAACACTTTTTGATTGCCCTCCAGAATTAAATTCAGCAACGTATTGTGACTTTGAATAATCCTTCCAAAAACATAATTTTTAAGTTAAAACGTTAGGCATGTTTCATAAGACACTTCCGGGATTTATAGAGGTCATCTGTGGCAGCATGTTTAGCGGCAAAACAGAAGAGTTAGTGCGTAGACTTAAACGCGCCCAAATTGCAAAGCAAAAAGTTCAGGTTTTTAAGCCAGCCATGGACCACCGCTACAGCAAACAACACATCCAAAGCCATGACGCTAATCGCATACCATCACAACCCATCAAAAAGGCAAGAGATATTTTTAAGCTTTTAGATGACAACACGCGAGTTGTTGGCATTGACGAAGTGCAATTTTTTGATGACACTATTATAGAAATAGCACAAAAACTTGCTTATAGAGGCATTAGAGTCATTTTAGCAGGGTTAGATATGGATTTTCGCGGTCAGCCATTTGGACCAATGCCAAAGCTTTTAGCTGTCGCAGAACATGTTGTAAAATTAACCGCTATTTGTGTTATTTGTGGAAACCCTGCAACCCGCACACAAAGAATTTCAGGAGAAACTGGGCCAAATGCACCTAAAACTATAGTTGGAGGTAAGGAAATTTACGAAGCAAGATGTCGTTTTTGCCATGACCCCTACATTGAAACAGCGCTACAAGAGCACACGACACATACAATAGCAACGCAAGCGCAGGAGCTTAATTAAATAAAATGATATACTCTGACTCACAATACAAAAAAATGAAATACCACCTCTCTGAAATTGAACACAGATATGGCGAAAACTATCACATACTCTCAGATACTTTCTTACTTTCGCTTCTAGCTAAACTTTGTTCTGACAACACAACACAACCACTCATAAACGAACTAGTTACTACACTTTATTCTTCATTACTTAAAATAGTAGTAAATTGTGAATTCACAACAAAATGGGAAAAAATAAAAACAAGAATGCATACTTATCACGAAGAAGGTATTTTTCAGGGCCCAGTTATTGATTCTGAAGTACCCATAGTCTCGGTAAATCTAGCAAGGGCAGGCACGCTACCATCTCATATTTGCTACAACGCATTAAATTATTTCATGAATCCTAAAATCATCCGCCAGGATCATATTAGTATAGGCCGAACAACAGATGAACAAGAAAGGGTTACAGGCAGTAAAGTTTCGGGGCATAAAATTGGAGGATCTACAGATAATGCCATTGTGCTTTTTCCTGATCCCATGGGAGCCACTGGCGCTACAATAATCGAAGCATTAGACCTATACAAATCCAAAGGAAAAGCCTCGAAACACATAGCACTTCATTGCATCATAACGCCTGAATATATAATAAATGTGAAAAAAACTCATCCTGACTTAATAGTCTATGCAATTAGATTAGATCGCGGTTTATCACCGCTAGAAGTTTTAGATTCGATTCCAGGAACTTTTTTAGAAAAAGAAAAAGGCCTGAATCATAAACACTACATCGTCCCTGGTGGCGGTGGTTTTGGGGAGGTAATGAATAATGCCTATGTATGAAGAGAATAGTATCAAGCAACCAAAAGTTTTAATACCGGAAGTAAAAATTCAAGCAAGAATTGCTGAACTTGCGCAAGAAATTAATCATGACTATAGAGGAAAAGAAATTACAGCCATTTGTGTTTTAAAAGGCAGTTTTATTTTCTTTTCAGATATGATCCGAAAAATTGATCTCCCTATGACTTGCGAATTTTTAGGGGTTTCAAGCTATGGCAATAAAATGGTCTCATCTGGAGAAATCAAAGTCACACTGGATATCCACGAGCCATTAGAGAAGAAAAATGTAATCTTATTTGAGGATATTGTTGACACCGGGCTAACTCTTTCTTATATGTTAAACATGCTCAAAACCAGAAAGCCTGCTTCTATCAAAACCTGTGCCCTACTTTTAAAGCCAGAATCACTCAAAACAGATATTGATGTAGATTACCTGGGGTTTAAGGTTGGAAACGAATTTGTAGTTGGTTACGGGGTTGATTTTGCTGGAAAGTGGAGAGGCCTCCCATACATCGGCTATCTTGAGCATGACCATTGATTTGTCAGATAATGTGTTAGAAATTCACACTCAAGTTCCAACACGCATTGATCTTGCTGGTGGTACACTGGATCTGTGGCCACTTTATTTATTTTTAGATAACCCTACAACAATAAATCTAGCTATTAATTTATATGCTGAAACTAATTTAAAATTATCTAAAGGGAAAGGAAGAATCACACTTCAATCCTTAGACCAAAAACAAGAAGTAAGATTGACACTATTAAATAGAAATAAAATTAATATTCCTAGTTCTCTTGTTTTACACGAAAAATTATTAGATTTTTTTCTTACATACAACAAAGTAGATTCGTCTTATTTTCAAGACAAGAATATAACACTCTCTACGACATCTCAAAGCCCAGCGGGGGCTGGTCTTGGGGGGTCATCTTCACTCTGTGTTTCTATTTTAGGTGCTTTTTTTGAACTCGGAGAAAAATTAAATATTATAAAAAAAACTCGATTTCATTTAGAAGAACTTATTACAATAGTAAAAGACACTGAGACACAAGTCATCAATGTACCGGCTGGTTTACAAGATTATTATGCAGCCACCTACGGAGGGCTTCAGTGTTTAAGTTGGAAGACACCAAAAACTAAGCGCACTTGTTTAAGTAAAAAGACAGCATTAGGACTCGAGAAAAGACTTTTAGTGTTTTATTCAGGAAAATCAAGGCAATCAGGATTAAACAATTGGTTACTTTTTAAAAATTTTATAGATCAAATGGATCTTAAATATAGAGATCAGAATGATCTTAAGTATAGAGATCTGCAAGATCTTAAATATAGAGATCCGAAGGATCTTAAGTATAAAGCCCAGAATGATCTTAAATATAACACTCAGAAAAACCACATAAAATCCAAATTTCAAGCAATAGCAAATGCGTCGTCACAGCTTTACAAAGCCCTATTACAAGAGGATTGGAAAAAAATAGGTTTAGCAATACAAGAGGAATGGAACACTAGACAAACGTT
>JACQAU010000227.1 GCA_016194835.1 Deltaproteobacteria bacterium | reverse complement strand
TGGCTCCGAAGTGAGACCCTTCTCACAGGGCGTAAATATCCTCCATTTACGTGGTACTTGTCCTGCCTCAAAATCATTTACTTTCTTGATCCAGCCTTGCGTTATTAGACGCTCCAGAGAACGACGGATTGCATTTTTACCTCTTGTTTTTTCTAAAGATTCCTCAGTTTGAACAATTACTAAAACATCCCTCATAGCAGTTGCCAAATACGCCATTGGCGAATGACACGGGTCTCCACCAGGAAGACCTTTGCGTTTAAGATAATCAAGGCACTTTGTAATTTCTGCAATCGAAAAATCTTTCCTGATTTCCTCAAATGCCATTTTCTCGCTCTCTCTTTTTCGTTGCGGTTTTAAATAAGAAAAATAATTTTGCAATTGCTCTGAAAACTCTGAGAGAGAGATTTCTTTAACTTTTCTTTCTTCTATATCTTTGTAGGGGTCCATTTTGGACCCTGTCACCGGGTCTGTTTTGGACCCCCTCTGGGTCTTTTTTGGACCGGGTCCATTTTCGACCCGGTCGATTTTGGACCCTGTAGATTGCTCGCGAGTGGCTCCGAAGTGAGACCCTTCTCACAGGGCGTAAATATCCTCCATTTACGTGGTACTTGTCCTGCCTCAAAATCATTTACTTTCTTGATCCAGCCTTGCGTTATTAGACGCTCCAGAGAACGACGGATTGCATTTTTACCAAGACGGGTAAATGCCAGCAATTCTGCCATCCCCATGTCACAGGTGTTGCGCCCGAATCCAAACGACAGAGAAAACATTCGGAGATAGATCATAAAATCATTTGGATCATCAAAAGCACTTACATCACGTAGCAAACGATTTGGAATTGCTGTGTAGTGATCCCGGGGCTTTAATACACCAATATGGAAAATTAGCGGTAGACGATTTTTGGATGGAACTACATCAGTCTCACCTGTTGCAGAATTCCCGACTGGTGCGACAGGGTCTTTTTTGGACCCGGTCGATTTTGGACAGGGTTCATTTTGGACAGGGTCAATTTTAGACCCGGTCTGTTTTAGACCGGGTCCATTTTCGACCCGGTCCATTTTGATACCTGTCTCCTCCAGGTTCAATAATTTAGATCCAGACAAGGGTAAAGCAGGATCTGGTGCAACTAATTCACTTATAGGCACTGCTGGCTCTTGAAAACGGGGGTTCCCCTGCATAAGTCGCATTGGTTTTTTTAGTTCAAGTTCGTCTAGTACTTTTTTTAGTTCTAACTTACTCATGGCAAGCCTCCTGAACTAGAGTTAGTGATGGACGCGCAGTTTGAATTGCAGACGGTTTCGTTGCGTCTTCTCCTATCCCAAGCCGATCTAACACTTCTGTTGCTAAGCTCCAATAATCCTGCGCACCAGCACTTTCAGGCGCATGGTGAAAGATCGTTTTACCAAACACCGGGGCTTCTCGCAACTTTACCGATCTCCGGATTCGCGTTTCAAACACCTGAGATCCAAAATTAGCTAGCAAATTATTTCTTGTTTCATGAGAAATATTGGTTGGGTCTACCATCGTCATGAGAAAACCAAGGATTTTAAGTCCTAAGTTTGTACCTTGTTTAATTTCTTCCACTTCTGCTAATAATTCTTTAATTCCAATTAATGAAAAAAAACTATCCACAGGCACAATCAGATGCTGCGCGGTGTTGAGCGCGGCGTTCATAAGAGGTCCAAATGTTGGGGGAGTGTCAATAATAATTATTGAATATCTCTCACGCACTCCATCGAGTTTTCGCATTAGCCTAAGCTCGCTATTGGTCATACCTACCATCTCGCGTTCCACACGCGCCAGATATGGCGTAGCTGGGATTATATCCAGCCTATCGCCTTTGTAGATGGCTTTATCAACTAATAGATCTCTATCGCGAATAAGATCTGCTACAGATGTCTGAATTGATTCAAGCTTAATGCCAAAACCACATGTGGTATTTCCCTGTGGATCTAAATCAATTAAAAGTATATTTAGATCTTGGAGCACAAGTGCTTGTGCGAGATTAATCGCGGTAGTTGTTTTACCAACCCCGCCCTTCTGATTACACACTGCAATTATCGGGCTTGTCCGTAATTCCATAAATTTTCTCCATAATGTTGACGAATACGTGACATCCCAGTAACAATGTAGATGTCTCTGTGGTGTTCGTATCCATTCTGGGAACCGCTCGGAAAAGCAGTTCCGGTTAAAAAACAAATTGCCGTTAGCACCTGGATTCTCAACCAAAGACTGACGACAAACAAATTTTGCAAAGCCCGGCGGAAAATCTGTCGGGCTTTTTTATTAGGGTGGGTCCATAGAATTTCTCCCCCTCTTTCTTTTTATTTGTTTTGAGTTTTTTGAGTTTGTTGAATTTGAAACGTGATTTTCAGTGTGAGTGTTTTCTGAAGAAGCTGGCTTTTCAGAAACTTGCGTAGCATTAGGGTAGCACGGAGTTTCCGACGATGTTGGAATTACTACGAATTTTTCAGAGAAACTCCGATCATCACAGGTAGAAGAAATGATTTGTTTTGACTGAATATCCTTGTTATTTCCAGGACTTGTGTTATTCTTGCTGTCATGCTCCCAAAGCAAGTGCGCTAAGCCAGGCTGCGCTACGCCCCGATATAAGCTAGACAGAAGAATGCTAATCACACTATATTAATTTTCGGTTTTTAGCTACTGTGTTGTTCTGCAAATAAGCTAGTATCCAAATGAGTTAACTCAGTTAAAATTTCCTGACAAAGCGCACTGTATGAGCTAGGACTATTTTGAGTCGATTCGGGATCAGATATGCAATCCCTAAGTTTTTGTGCCTTAATGCAGAGCTCCACTCTTTCTTTTGATTCTGAAAAAAGAATAATTGCATCTAAAGTTGATTTTAGTTCATCCAAGCGTTCCTTCTGGGAATACTCTTGAAAATTGTTTTTTAAATATTTAGTACTTTCCTTGGATTTATTATCATTCATAACACAATCGCCATAAGGATAGTATAGCTTACTAAAAAGTTCTGTCAAAATTTACTTAGAATTTAGCCGTGAGTATCTATTTAACTTGCTCACTTAATTCTTCTACAATGGGTTGTTCCAGAGATTTAGGAACTGTGATATTACTCTTTCTCAAATAGGCTATGTAATCCATAACAATGTTGTGGATAAAAGTTTGACGGTCTGAGTCTGGATCCTGAAAGTTAAACAGATGCTGCTCAAAAATGACAAAGAGGGGATCTATTTTTTGAGACGATTTTGATTCTGAAAAAAAGCTTTCGTCAGTTTCTGCTTCTTTTTTAGAAAGTTTCATTCGCGAAGAAAACCTCTATGGGTTTTTTCGGAAAGTAAGGAGATAGTCTTGAGCTGTAAAGAAAAAATACCAGAACTTACAAAAACCAAGGAATATCAAAAGTTTAAGACGTGGCTAGACCAGGCAAAAAGAGTGTTAATATCGACACACGCACTACCTGATGGAGATGGTTTAGGTGCTGAAACCGCTTTTTATCATTATTTAAAAAGAGCCCGAAAAGCATGCCGTGTGTATAACCCTGATCCAGTGCCTAAAAGATATCGTTTTTTGGATCCCAAAAATGGCATCTTGCTAGGACCTGGAGAAGTAGAACTTTGGGATACTTGTGATTTGTGGATTATTCTGGACACCAATGATCCAAGACGTCTTGGAAAGCTTTGGAGCGAAATATCTTTGAGATCTAAAAAAATAGTATTTTTAGATCACCATCCTGGTATTGTGGGACCTCAAGAAATTAGCTATCCCCCCCATGCCCTTTTACTTTCAGATCCAGCATCTAGCAGTATTGGCGAAATGCTTTATCATTTATTTAAAGAATTAAATCTTACAAAACTAAATAAAGAAGTAGCAATTGGACTTTATGTTTCCATTATGACAGATACCAATAGCTTTAGATATTCGCGCACAACATCCCTTTCTCATCAGATTGCTGCAGAGATGATATCTCTAGAGGTTAATCCAGAAGAAGTTTATCAAGCAATTTATTCTTCAAAAGAACTTTCGCATCTACAACTTTTAGGTCATATGCTCCAAAATGTTAAAGTAACTGCAGGTGGAAAAGTTGCCTGGTTGGAGATGGGTTTAGATTTAAGAAAAAAACATCAAGCCACAGCAGATGATACACAGTCGTTTTTGAATTTGCTTTTACTTTTAAAGGACGCTGAAGTGGTTTGTTTTTTCAGAGAAGAAGAAGAAGCTGGTGAAGTACGTGTGTCAATTAAGTCAAAAGGAAAAGTAATTATCAATAAAGTCGCTATGGAACTTGGT
>JACQAU010000015.1 GCA_016194835.1 Deltaproteobacteria bacterium | reverse complement strand
TTCTCTTTTTATTTTTTCAAAGAATCATAAAATGCTTAAAATTATCGAGTGGATTTTTAGCATACCCATTGCCACGCCTGGTGCCATTATCGCGATTGGACTTATTATTTTTTATAGTGGAGGTAAATTATTTAATTTTTACAATACGCCTTGGATTGTTGTTATTGCTTATATATTAAAACACCAAAACCTTGCTTTTCAGCCATTAAAAACAGGTCTCATGAATATTTCTACAACTCTGATGGAGGCAGCACAGGTTTCAGGCGCACACCCGCTAAAAGTTTGGACAGCAATTGTTTTACCGATTTTAAAGCCAGAAGTATTAGGAGGATTTTTTTTAGTTCTTATTCCTATTTTAGGAGAGCTCACAATGTCTATTTTTTTAGCTAGCCCTGTGTTTCAATCAATAGGGACTGTTTTATTTGACCTGCAGGATTACGCTGATCAAACATCAGCGGCGGCTTTGTCTATTTTGCTAGTGATTTTTGTTTTATGTCTTAATCAGCTAGCCTGGTCAGTGAGCAAAGGCAAAGTGGGCTACTAAGATTCTGCTGAAAAAGACTCATCTGCTTTGTCAGATTTGCTCAAAAAATCCTCACATACTGCCGTGTATGCTCCGGTTTTTTGAGCAAATCTTCCTCGCATCTGAGCCTTTTTGAGCAGAATCTACTGAAAATATTATTGTAAAACACTGCCTGCAATGCCAACTGAATAAAGCATTGGAGACAAATTACCATCATTGATTGTGTCTAAAAAAGCTTTGTACTGAAAAAAGCGATTTTTACTTACACCAAATAAGGCAATACCAGGAGGAGACAAGGTGACATTGTAACCTTTATCAGTGTAATATGATGCTGCTGTGCCATCGGGACCGATAAAAACTTCGTTAGCATCACTACAAGTCGAGGTAGCACAAGATCTAACTTGAAATTTTATATTTGCAGTACCTCTGCGATATAATGATTTAATAGTGGCATCATCCAAAGCGGTTTGCCAAACCGCTAATTCGTCCATTGAACCTTCAAATTTATCGACTGATGACTGGTTATAACCTAGGCCAATAAAAGTATAAGTTCCTGCAATAGAATAATAAGTACTACCATCAAGATCAACAACAAACTTATCTGTGCCGTTTCTATATAAATATAATTTATCTCCTGATCGAACAACTGTAAGAAGATACCATGTACTGGCAACCAAAGAACCCGGGTGGCCAGCATCTTTAACTAGCGTTTTTTGAGTTCTAAACGTGAGAAATCCATCCGAAAGATATAAATTATAATCATTGTTTGACGAGAAATTTTCGGTATGTGCAAAAAAACCTTTTATCATACCTGCTGTCAAAAAATGCTTAATCCAAACAGAAATAGTATAATCACTGCCACTCAAGTTTAAAGTTCTAGGTGCAATTTGATAATACTTAACACCATCAAACTTAACAGCCTCACCAAAAACTCCACTCGCAGCATCCATAAGTGGACAAGATCCGCCTCCGCAAGCATTTGCGTCAATATCTATATTGCCTGATTTATCTAAAAAATCTACCAATACACCAGCAGAATCCTTATCAAAATGAATGAGCAATTTATTTGTACTCATGATGGCACTACCTAAGCTTGCAGGATAATTGCTCTCAGCTAGTTTGCCATCCGGAATATTTTTTAAGTAAGGCTCTTCGGGTATCCATGAAATAGTTGACCAAGTAGCCTCTTTTCCTGCATCAAAAACTTGCGAAGTAAATGTACCATTAGTGCCAGGCGCAGTTTGCTCTAGATAACCAGCTGCACTCCAAGTAACTCCACTTGATACCCCGCTCCCAAACCCTGCTGCACTAGAATCTGAAAACACAAAGGGTGATGCCGAAGCTGACGGAGATGCAGAAGGAGATGCTGACGGAGTCGCTGATGGCGACACTGAAGGAGAAGGACTTGGCTCAAGACAATTATATCCCATTTCTTTTGGATTACTTGGCACATAAGCACTTTGAATGTTAATGGTTGTATCTGTAAACAAATCGAGCAAGCTGCTGCTACCAACCTCATAAGGATAACTCAAACTTTTTTGCAACTCAGAAGTAAAAAATAAATCTTCTGGGAAACTACCTATTGGACATGCACTCTCACTCATAAAACCTAAAACCTGAATAAATCTTTTAGCACCTGAAGGCACTTTGGCTGTTAGAATACCACCCGTAGAGCTTATATCCACAAACGTAGAAGTTGCACCAATATAGCCGCATTGTTTTCCTGAAGCTATCTCGCTAACATTTGTGGTGCCCAAAAATTTTTTTACAGGAATACCATCACCAACCACATTTAGAGCTAAACATCTAAATCCATCAATAGAAGAAGGGGGCGAGGGATCATAGTGAGAAAAAAGAAACGTGTGATTTGTCAATGCCTGCGGAGTGACTAACATGCGCAATAGTATATAAAAATCATCTTTATTACCCAGTGAACACGCTGCTAGCAACAACGTAAGTATTAACGTAAAAAAATGCACCCAAAAACGTTTGCTTTGCATCATATAACAACCCCACTCCGTCTCTTTTCAGAGACGTAAGACTAACACTGGAACATTAATTTTTTCTTTTTTTAGAAAAAATTTATCGAACCGGCCTCGGGGGAACCAAAGGTATAATGCCGCGAATCGCGCCCATGGATGGCCAAGGGGGCCCCAGAGGTAGGATGCCGCGCCTGAGCGAATGAAATAATTTAAAATAGTCTGCATAAATTAACATTCCAGTGTCCTAATGTATCGAAATGCTGGTATAAAATCAAAAATTATAATACAAGTATATAGCGATG
>JACQAU010000226.1 GCA_016194835.1 Deltaproteobacteria bacterium | reverse complement strand
GTTAAATATTTTTTTTATTCTTCTATGTCTTATTCTAATTGTGCATATTATTGTATTTAGATACTTGGGCCTGCCTTTTGCTGCAAAAGGATTTTTTTGGTTATGTGTTGGTATTCTATTAGGAAAGTGTTTTTTCTGGGTTGTTTATAAAAATATTGAAAATAAACCTTTTTTTGTTTTTATTGTTGGACTTCTTTTTATAGCTTGGTCGTCATCTATGAGTTGGGGGTATCGCCATCCTATTTTAGCTCTTGCTCCTATGGGACTTGTCTTATTTGATGTTTTAAGCTTTTTAAAAGAGAATTGGTTTAAAAAGACAGTTTTAGTAATTACAGCAAGTTTTATTTTTACTTGTTCTAATTATTTGATAATTAAAAATTCTTTTTTTTAGTGTTGCCCCCATGCATCCGATAATTTATTTTTTGACAAACACATTAAACCCTCTGAGTGTAGATTGGCTTGGAGAAACAGAATATAATGGGCTAGTTGATCGTTTGGCTCATGATTTTAAACAACATAAACCAGTTCTTATTGCCGCAAAAACCCCCTATTGGTGGCCGCTTGCAGTGTCTCCAAAGCGGACATGCAAAGATTTGAGCCAAACCTATGAAGAATATGAAACAGGTTTTTCTAAAACATTTTCTACAAATCAATCAATGTTTTTGACCAGCCTTATTCGCACTTGGACGCCTATTGACGAGGGTAAATATTTTTGTGTATTTTTGCACCCGAGTCTAAAAAATTAACTGGTTTTTAGCCATTCAAATTGATCATTACCTTCTCTTGTAAAAAATTTTTTTAATGCCAAATGCTCGAGTTGATTTAGTTCTGGATCTTTTTTTAAGATGTCAATAACGTCATCTCTAGATCTAAAAAGTATACTTGTATCGCGTACGAGGTTGGCCATTCTGAAGGGAAGTGCCCCGGATTGTCTGGTTCCTAAAAACTCTCCAGGACCTCTGATTTCTAGATCTTCTTCGGCAATTTTAAAGCCATCATTGTTGTTTTCTAATACTTTAAGCCGCTTAAGTGAGATTGTTGAGTCTACTGCGTTTTTATTGGTAGAAAGCAAAGTAAATAAAAAACAATAAGACTGATATTCTCCACGCCCAACTCGTCCCCTGAGTTGATGTAACTGTGAAAGTCCGAATCTCTCAGAGTGTTCAATAGCCATTACGGTAGCATTTGGAACATCAATGCCGACTTCAATTACTGTAGTAGAAACTAAAACCTGAATTTCATTTTTTTTAAATTTTTCCATAATGATAGCTTTTTCGTCAGCTTTCAATTGTCCGTGGAGTAAGCCGACTTTAAACTCAGGGAAAACCTGTTTTTGTAGTGTTTCTGCTGCAGTGGTTGCTGCTTTTAGATGTGTGAACCCTTCGGCATCACTTTCTTGTATGAGAGGAAAAATAAAGTATACTTGACGGCCTTTTTTTAGTTCTGAATAAATTTTATGATAAGCAGGATTTTTATATTTTTCTTGAATAACTTGAGTAATCACAGGCGATCTGCCAGGAGGAAGCTCTTTGATTGTGGTTACTGCTAAATCTCCGTAAGCTGTAAGAGCTAAAGTTCTGGGTATTGGAGTTGCAGTTAAAATAAGAATATGTGGGTGTATGCTCTGCTCTCCTGGTTGAATGCCTTTGTTTCTTAAAATTCTTCTTTGTTCTACTCCAAATCTGTGTTGTTCGTCTATTAAGGCATAATTTAAATTTTTAAATACTATCTGCTCTTGAATCAGAGCGTGTGTGCCTATTAATAGCATTGACTCTCCGGATAAAAGACGTCTCTGAAGTGTTTTTCTTTCAGAAAGAGGCGTTTTACCACTCAAAAAAGCTGTATTTAATTTTCCATTAAATAGTTTTTGTGCATTCAGAAAATGTTGCTCGGCTAAAATTTCAGTGGGGGCCATGAGAGCCACTTGCCCACCTTCTGCCAAAACAATGGATGCTGTCAAAAATGCCACCACTGTTTTGCCAGAGCCGACATCCCCCTGGATGAGACGATTCATGGGAATTGGTTTTGCCATATCAAAGATAATTTCGTTAATTGCTGTTTTCTGTTCTCGCGTAAGAGTAAATGGCAAAAGATTTGTGAAAGCGTTTAATGTCTGAATACCGTTTGCATGACAAAAAGAAATGGCTTTTTCTTTTTTTATGTTTAGCCTTTGCTTTAAGACCAGATACTCAAATTTAAAAAACTCTTCATAAATAATTCTTTCTTGTGCAGAAGTCTTAAATTCACTCAGTGCTTTGATCGAAGCTCCCTGAGGTGGAAAGTGGATCATTTGTATGGCTTGTGAAAGTTGGGGGAGAGAGTGCTTTTTTAAAATTTCTATTGGCAAATCTTCTGTAAATGCAGAACTAAATTTTTGTATAGCTTCCCAAAGTATTTTTCTTAAAAGCCTGTTTGATAAATTTTCTATCTCTATATAAATCGGAATTATGCGCCCGACGTTGATGTTAGTTGCTTGATCCCAAATGATTTCTGGATGTAGCATTTCGAAGTGGTCAAAATGGTCAAAATGGCTATAATTAATTTTAGCAACGCCTGAGACAGTGATTTCCCGATTTTTTGTAAACTGGGTTTCGATTCCATGATATGGATTAAAAAATTTTAACGAAATTGTTTGATAGCCATCTGAGCAAATAGCTTCAAAGAGTGGCTTTGGCCGACTGCGAATTGGGATTTTTTTTGTATAGAGTATTTTTAGTCTTAATGTAGCTTTTTGACCCACCCTTAGTTGAGCGATTTTGACAAATTCGCTTCGATCTTCGTAGGTTCTAGGAAAAAATGTTAACAAGTCCTTAACAGTTTTGATGTTGTGTTTGGCGAAAATCGTGCTCAGTCTTGGACCTACGCCTTTTACAAACTGTACGGGTGTATCTAGTTTATAAGTACTCCACTGTGTTGATGGTGTACTGGATCTGGCCTCTTGGGGCATGGACGGTAACATCGTCTCCTTCTTTTTTACCAATAAGGGCGCGTGCTATTGGCGATGTAATACTAATTTTTCCTTCTTTAACGTTAGCTTCGTCTACGCCCACGATTTTATAAGTGATTTCTTTTCCGCTGTTGTGGTCTTCTAAGATTACAGTAGCGCCAAAAACAATGTTATCTGATTTTATTTTAGACGAGTCAATGACTCGACTACGTGCAAGTTTAGCATTTATTTCCTGGATGCGGCCTTCGATAAAGGCCTGTCTCTCTTTTGCGGCAGAATAATCAGCGTTTTCTGAAAGATCTCCGTGACCTCTGGCTATTTCTATAGCTTTCACTACTGCGGGGCGTTCTGTGGTCAAAAGCCGCTTTAATTCTTCTTCTATTTTCTTTTTCCCCTCTACCGTCATTGGGATTTGATCTTCGCCCATAATCGATAATAGATAACACAGGTTTAATAAATACACAATTATTATGATAACTTTCTATAGTTTAAGCGTTTTGTGGGTTGACAATTTTGATCTACTTGTAATATAAGATTTTGATGCGTTTTTTGGCTACTATTGTATTAAGTTTGTTGTTTCTAAACACATATGGTTTTGCTATTGACGCCTCAAAAATTCACCCATCAGTTCACACTTCAGCCGTTTGTGAATTATTGCTAGATAAAGACAATGCTTTTTACAAGGATTTTTTTAGAAATTTTCCCGAAGAGCAATCCCATAGTTTTCCGTTTGATATGCTTAAACCCGAGCATTTTGTAAATGCACTTGCATTTGCTTTTGCTTATGTTGAGCACGCCGTGCAAACCGTAGTCACAAACCCAGCACCACCGACTTTTGAAAACACGGCTCTTCTCGTAATGAACGCCATTGCGTATTACCACAGAGTGAGCGGTTTATTGCATTTAATTGGAAAATTTCAAACAAATAATGCAAAAATCCAAGAGCTAAATAAAAAGAAAAAAACTACTGACGCCAAAGTGCATGCAATGCGATTTCGAAATGAACAACTTTTTGAGAGATTAAAGCAAATAGCAAAAAATGAATATTTGACAGAAGATCAAAAATTCATTGTCAATGCATGGATAGAACAATCAGAATTCGGAAAAGTTTTATTAAATGAAGACTCGCAAAAAGAACTACTTACCATCGACGAACAACTTGCCAATCTTTCTCAGGAGTTTAGAGTAAATTATGATAACACTCAAAATAGTATTATTTTTTTACCAAAAGACACTAAGTTTGAGCCCGAAATGCCCCAGGCACAACTAGAAGCCGCCAAAAAACGCGCTGGTCTAAGAGGGTTTGACGGTTTTGATTTTGAATTAAAGCCAGAAGGTATAGAGCAAATGCACGTTGTTTTACAATTTGCAAGCGATCCACAAGTTCGAAAAACAGTATATGAGGCTTTTATACATCGAGCAAGTGTTACTAATAATCCCGCGATTGTTACACAGATGGCTAATCTTCGTTTAAGGAGATCCAGACTTTTGGGTTTTAACAATTTTACTGAAACAATCATGCCCACTCTTATGGCAAAAAATGTGAATAATGTAAGAGATTTTGTGTCGCAAGTTAAACCTGAGTTTATTAAAATGGCAAGAGAAGAACTGAGAGTTCTTGGGGAACTTAAAAAAGAAATGACTGGAGGCGCGTTAGAGCCTTGGGATGTCCAGTTCTATGCACAGAAAAAAGAAGCTCGTGATCTTGGATTCAATTTAGAGCAAGTTGCTCCTTACCTTGAGGTCAACGGAACTCTAAAGAGAGTACTAGATCTGGTTTCGAGTATTTACGACGTTTCGTTCGAAGAGAAAACGGCTGCAATGCCCACCTGGCATAGAGATGTTAAAGTATTTTCTGTACTAGATAAATGGTCTAATCGTCTTATGGGATATATTTATTTTGATCTTCTGGCTAGAGATGGCAAAACCAATGGAGCATTTAGTGAAGAAATCAAACCTCCGGGACACTACATTTCACCAGAGGGAAAACAATATATTCAAGCTTCTCATGTTATAGTTAGTCTTTCTATTAGATCAGGTGATCAGGTCAGTTTTTTAACGCTCAATAATTTGCGCAGCCTGCTTCACGAAACTGGTCATGCCATGCATTCAGTGAGCTATGCAAAGGAGTTTCCACTTTATGATAGTTTCAGTGTGCCTCGTGATTTTGTAGAGCTTCCTTCACAGCTCTTAGAGAACTGGATGTATGATTCCAGAGGATTTGCCAGGTTAGCTCGGCATTATCAGACAGGAGAGCAAATTCCAGAGGGTTGGCTTGGTAACATAGGTAAAATTAAATTTCGACACCCTGCTCTTAAGTCTTTGGCCAGACGTTGTCTAATGACTGAAATGGATCTGGCTTACCACACAATAGAAGTGCCTATTACAGACTCTCAACAGTTTGATCAGGACAGTTTAAAAGATTGGGCACAGTTCCCGTACTTGATGGGCATTGCAGGCAGATCAGATGTAAACCCATATTTATGGATGCATGGATATGAATCTCAGTACCACGCGTATCAATGGGGAGAGAATTTAGACTACGATGCTTTTGAAAAATTCCTGCCAAATGATTTATTTAACGCAACAGTGGGATTGGATTTTCGCGAAATGGTTTTGGCTCATGGGGCACTGGTGGATCTAGCTAGGGCTTATAAACAGTTTCGTAGAGCTGCTCCAGATCCACACGCTTTAGTTAGAGAATATAAAAGGTAATTTTTAATTGTCGACTCGGGAGCTGTATGCCTGATAGGATGTGCTACTTATGGGGCTATGGTGAAAGGGTATCATGCAGCAATCGCACTGCTGAGTTTCGAGTTCAATTCTCGGTAGCTCCAGTTATTTCTTGGTATCTGTTTTCTTGGTGTCTGTATTTTGGGGAGTGTTTTTTTCGCTTGCTTGTTGCTCTGGTGCGTTGTTGGTTGTTTCGCCTTCTTGTTTTTGATCTACAGCACCTGGCACGATGTTTTTTTGTAAACGTTTTATTGTGTCATTAGCTTTACGCAATCTGTCAGACAGCGAAGCAATAATAGCTTTCATATAGTCTGGCACAGTGTCATAAATTTTTTCTAATGCTTCGAATGTGATTTCGATAGCTTCGACATTAGTGATCGCAGCCGCGGTGGCGCTTCTTGGTAGACGATCAAAAAAAGAAAGTTCACCCAAAATTTCATTTTGACATGCTCTGGCAATCTCTACAAATGCAGAGCCTTTGACTTTGCGGATTGAAACGGTTCCTTTTTTTATAATGAATAAACTTCTAGAGGGGTCATTTTCTCTAAATAGAGTTTCTCCGACCTTATAAGTTTTTATTGGAGGAGGAGCTGCTGCCATACATTTATAATCGTGCCAGAATGTTTAAGATTTCTCAATTGTTAATTGACAGGTGGCCCGAATAACAATAAAAAGGCCCTAAGCCGAGAATTTGCATTTAAAACTAAGTCATAAAAAGGGGGACAATAAATATGAAGGCTTTTTCGATTGTTTTATCAGTAGTAGTAGGTTTTCTTTTGATAGTTCAAAATCCGTTAAACGCGGCGCGTGGTCCAAAAATTGGGTTTATTTTAAGTACCATGCAAGAAGAGCGGTACCAAAGAGATAAACGTGTTTTTGAGGAAACAGTAAAAAAATTGGGTGGAGAAGTTGTCTTTGCTTCTTGTAATAATAGCGAACAGACACAAGCAGCAGAAGTAGATAACTTGCTTTCTCAGGGTGTGCAAGTACTTGTTATACAGCCAGTAAACGGAGATACTGCTTCAGCTTTTGTGAATCAAGCAAAAGAGGACGGTGTAGCGGTTGTTGATTATGACAGACTGATAAAAAACGTTCCTATTGACGCTTATGTGACAGAAGATAGTAATAGAGTCGGTGAATTGCAGGCAGAAGCTGCCGCCAGATTTACAAAGGGCAAGGGAAACTATGTAATTTTGATGGGGCAAGCCGGGCACTCTGTTGCTGAAGCTAGAACTGCCGGAGTTCTTAAAGTATTAAAAAACTACCCTGAAATTAAAATAGTAGTTAAACAATATCACCAAGGTTGGTCTCCAAATTTAGCTATGCAAACTACAGAAAACGCTCTTACTCAACATAAAAATAATATTCAAGCAGTGCTGGCAAATAACTCAGGCATGGCACATGGAGCTGTTCAAGCATTAGAAGAGCAAAAATTAACTAATAAAGTTTTTATTGCTGGAGCAGATGCTGATTTAGCTGCTATTCGCGATATTGTAGTGGGTAAGCAGCAGTTCGAAGTTTTCATTTCTATTCACGATATGGCACAAAAAGCAGCGGAGACTGCAATGGCAATTGCACAAAAAAAGCAGTTCCATTTTGATTCTGAAGTATTTAATGGACATAGCAAAATTAAAACCATAAACACACCTGTTTTTGCTGTAGATAAGGAACAGATTGAGTCCAGAATAATTAAAACTGGATTTCATACACGCGAGGCTGTCTATGGCAAGACGGCTCAGCTTAAATAATTTATATGCAGGAGTTTTATTTTGTCTAAAGCCATTCATGCCTCTACTTTGGAACCTATTTTAGCGTTTCATCAAGTTTCAAAAACTTTCCCTGGGATGAAAAAATTAGAAAAAAATTACGTGCAGAAGGAGT
>JACQAU010000225.1 GCA_016194835.1 Deltaproteobacteria bacterium | reverse complement strand
TAAGAGATACCGATGTGGCTGCTTGACCACAATCTACCACGACAGTTATTTGAGGTTTTTAGGGATTCAATTGGTATTTCGGTTGAAACGGCAAGTAACCGGCAATGGGAGTATTTAGAAAATGGAGACCTTGTAAGAACTGCTGTTGCCGCAGGATTCACATGTATACTAACCAAAGATGTTCGTTTTCATGAATCAGCAGCAAAAACTTTACTGCTCCATCCAAATTTTTCAATTGTATTGATTACTCTTAAACAACAAAGAGGCCCTCTTTATGCGAAGGAGTTTCTTTCTGCTTGGAAAATAAAACCTATTCAACCTTCGCCGGGACAACTCGTTATCTGACCGAAAACCTAATACCAACTACCCATGCTATGCCCAGGAATACAATGAGGTAGCAAACAAAATAGGTAGATCATATTAAGCCTTTTTTATTCGACCTTCTTCCATTCGTTTGAAAGTACAAGCTTTAAAATCCACTCATTCAAATAGGTATGATCAATTTTTGTTTCAGTTAGAATAGCACGGATATCTATAATGTTTTTTCTGATTCTCTCTCGCGATAATATTCTAGTTTTTTAAGGATAACATCCTCTGGTGAAGCTTTTTGGTTAGACTTTTTCTTGTAATTGGTAGTTTCATATCTGCACTGCTATTAATACAAAAGAAATACGATTTTAGACAGACTAATCACTATAAAATATTTATGACTTTCACTGGTGAAAGTAAATATTAATTTTTCTTTATAATTCCAAACACCAAAACAATAGCAGCAAACTGTACGTACTGCTGACCCATATCCGAGTAGTTCTAATTCCTATTCGATTATAAAAATCTCTCATGACGGGTTTTCCCGTCTGTTTTAGTCTCAGATTCATAAATATCACATTTATGACCCTGAATGCTTTCAGAACCTAATTTTTTGAACCCTCTTTTTTTCAGACATGCTTCAATTTCACTGGTTTCACAAAATTGGGTATAGGCTTCGACATTAGAGACATTTGTTTCCATCAACATTTTCTGAGCGTGTAAAAGTGTCCATGCTTTTTTTAATTTAAGATTAACAAGTGTTGATACCTGAGCTGGTGCCGTAGAATCAATCCGAATTTGATTTTTTTTCATCCTCATCTGTCCAACTACTTTTGGAATAGATTGTTTTCCGGTATAAATAACCTCGAAACTGCCATCCCAGTCAGCAAAAGCGATATAACTAAAAACAGATAAAAAGACTATTTCAAAACCTAGAATGATATTTTTACACATATCCCAGATTAAATCCTATTTTTGTAATTTTGTCTACACCATGTTATGAAAACATTATGCCAAATATAAAGCTAGGACTTCTTGGTGCTAATGGAAAAATGGGCAATACGGTTCAGAGGCTCTTAAAAGACGACGGCTCTAATATTAGTTTATTTGCTCAAGCTGATTTAGGCGATCCACTAGAACCTTTGTTAACTTCAGATGTCATTATTGATTTTTCGTCTCCCACAGCAACACTAGAACTCATCAGAAAATGCCTAAACCTGAAGCCTCAAAAACTACCAGCACTTGTAGTGGGTAGTACGGGCTGGAAAATTGACGATCTAAAAGAACTGGAAAGTTTATCAAAGAAAACTATTGTATTTATATCCTCTAATTTTTCTTTAGGGGTGATGGTTTTTTTAGAAATTTTAAAATTTGCACAGCCTATTTTAAAAAAACTAAAATACACTCCGGTCATTATAGAAAAGCATCACCAGCATAAAAAAGATGCCCCAAGTGGCACGGCGGTGTCTATTCGAAAAATAGTTTCGTCACCCGAATCTGACGCATTTTGCAATATTCAGACTCACAGCGTTCGTGCAGGCGACATAGTAGGAGATCATGAAGTAGGTTTTTATGGACTATATGACCAGTTAATATTCACTCATCAGGCAAAAGATCGAGCTATTTTTGGACGCGGCGCGCTTGAAATAGCGCTTTGGTTAGCCGAAAAGAGAGTCTTAATGCCATCTCTAACCGGTTTATTTGAGATGGGACATTTTTTTAAGGAAAAACTAAAATGAAACACATGATTTCATTTAGTAAGCGGGTTAAAGAAATCCCACCTTATCTTTTTGCTAGTATTGATCAAATCAAGCAAGACGAAATTAAAAAAGGCCGAAAGCTTATATCGTTAGGAATTGGAGATCCGGATTTGCCAACTCCCACATTTATTATTGAAAAATTATACGAAGCAGCAAGGAAACCAGAAAATCATCATTATCCTTCGTATTGGGGACAATCCCTGTTTAGAAAAGCAATTGCAAATTGGTATCTAAAACGTTTTGCAGTTACTTTAGATCATGAAAAAGAAGTTATGGCTCTAATTGGATCCAAAGAAGGGATTGCACATCTACCATTGGCATTTATCAATCCTGGAGATCATGTATTGGTTCCTGATCCAGGCTATCCAGTATATTCCGTTGCTACTAGGTTTGCGGGTGGACGACCGTTATTTTTTAAATTACGACCTGAAAATGACTTTTTACCCGATTTTGGGGAACTTAAGAAATTAGTGCAAAAGAATAAAAAAACTAAGCTCATATTTTTAAACTATCCCAATAATCCGACTTCAGCTATTGCAAGTGTTGGGTTTTTTAAAGAACTAGTCTCTTTTGCTCAAAAATATGGGATTGTGGTCTGTCATGACAATGCTTATTCAGAAATTTACTTTGCTGGAGAAAAGTTTAATGGAGAAAAGCCACCGAGTTTTCTCGAAGTCCCAGGTGCTAAAGACATAGGCTGTGAATTTCATAGTCTCTCAAAAACTTTCAATATGACCGGCTGGAGAGTTGGTTTTATAGTAGGAAATGCAAAAATCTTACAAGGCCTATCCCTAATAAAAACGAACATGGACTCCGGAGTCTTTAATGCCTGTCAAGAAGCAGGTGCCGCCGCATTAGAAAATTCAGAACCATTTTGTACAGAATTAAGAGCCATTTATCAAAGACGAAGAGACATTTTAGTACCAGCATTAAAGGAAATAGGCTTAAAAGTCCAAATTCCAAAAGCTACGTTTTATTTATGGACAAAAATTCCCACAAAAACGAAATCTTATGATTTTGTATTAAATTTGATCAAAAAACATGGGATTATTGCAACACCGGGGAGTGGGTTTGGTAGGGCCGGGGAGGGTTTTGTCAGGTTTACCATATGTACAAACGAAGAAACTTTGAAACAAGTTGCAGAAATTTTAAAAAATTCAGTGTAAAAGGGATGTGAGGATCACGGTATGAATATATATGTGTGTATTAAGCAAGTTCCGGATACGGAAACGAAAATAAAACTTAAACCAGATTTTACATGGATTGATACCGGTGGCATCAAATGGGTTATGTCGCCTTTTGATGAATACGCTGTCGAAGAAGCTTTAAGAGTAAAAGAAAAAAACGCAGGAAGCACAGTGATTGTAGTAAGTGCAGGCCCCACTAGAGTGATCGAGTGCATACGAACTGCACTAGCTATGGGAGCTGATTCTGGCATTCATATCGAAATACCAGAAACCGCAGATAACAACATGACTGCAAAAGCTTTAGCAAATGCTTTGAAAAAAGAACCTGCCAACATAGGCCTAGTTTTTACTGGCAAAGAAGCAATTGATGATGGTTCAGCACAAGTGAGTCAGCTTTTGGCTGGATTTTTAGGGTTCCCGTATGTCTCTGTTGTACTAAATGTCGAATATGGAGCACAGTCTGTCAAATGTAAGCGAGAAATTGAGGGTGGAGCATACGAAATAGTCGAAACTGCTTTACCAGCTATTATAGCAACACAAAAGGGCATCAATGAACCCCGCTATGCAACTCTGCCAAACATTATGAAGGCAAAGAAAAAAGAAATTAAAACATATAAAACATCTGATTTAGGTATTAGTGAAGGAGATCAGAAGATAAAATTCAAAAATTTTGAACTCCCTCCACCGAAACAAGCTGGCAAAAAAGTTTCAGGAGACCCTGCCGCGCAGGCAAAAGAATTGGCTAGACTCTTACACGAAGAAGCAAAGGTGATCTAATTATGGGAAAAATACTAGTAATTGCTGAACAAAGGGATGGAAAATTAAAAAAATCTACTTTTGAACTTTTAGGATTAGCTACACAATCTGGGAACGAGACCAGTGCAGTGCTTTTGGGAGATGGTGTTTCTGGTCTTACAAAAGAATTAGAACAATATGGCGCGACAAGTATTTATTTAATTCAGGATGCAAGTTTAAAATTTTATTCTGCCGAAAGTTATACTTTAGGAGTTTTAGAGGCCATTAAACAAGCATCTCCAGATATCGTATTAGCAAGTCACTCTCCAACCGGAAGGGATTTTATGCCTAAGATTGCAGCATGTTTAGGTGTGGGTCTGGCAAGTGATTGTACACAGGCGCAAATTTCTGGGGTAAATCTAAAAGTTCGAAGACCAGTGTATGCTGGCAAAGCAACGGTGGAGGTTGAGTTTTTGGGTCAAGGGCCAAGGTTGGCGACTATAAGACCAAATGCTATTGGAGCTCCTAAACCAATTTCTGCACAAACAGCCAAGGTCATACCCATAAGTATACAATTTACAGGCCTGAAGACGAAAGTGATAGAAATAGTCAAAGGTAATAGTGCGAGACCAGATGTAGCTGAGGCACCCGCTGTGGTTTCTGGAGGCAGATCCTTAAAGAGTGCTGAAAATTTTAAAATTATCGAAGAATTAGCAGACGTATTAGGAGCGGCTGTTGGAGCTTCGAGAGCGGCAGTGGATGCTGGTTACAGAGCTCATCGTGATCAAGTGGGGCAGACTGGTAAAGTGGTCTCACCTGTCCTTTATATTGCCTGTGGGATTAGTGGAGCCATTCAGCACTTGGCTGGCATGAGAACGTCTAAATGCATTGTTGCTATTAATACAGATCCGGAGGCTCCAATTTTTCAAGTAGCAGATTATGGTGTAATTGGAGATCTTTTTGCTGTTGTTCCTCTGTTAAAAGAGGAACTTAAAAAAATAAAGGAACACTAAGTGCATTCATGACTTGGCAAACATTTGTTTTTATACCGCTTGCCAGCTTTGTTTTTGGGTATTCTTTTTATCGTTTTTTCATACTCTACAAACTTATGCTTGCTCATCAAAATATAGGTCCGTCACTTGATCAGATTAAAGCAAGAATTTGGACTGCGGTAACAAATGTACTCGGACAAAAAGCAGTCTTACGCAAAAAAAGTGCTGGGATAATGCACGCCATTATTTTTTGGGGATTTATTATTATTTCACTTGGAACACTAGAGCAATTTGTAACAACTATTTATCAGACTGCAAATTTCGAATTTATTGGAGACAAGGCTTATTTGGTCCTGGTGTTTTTACAAGATATTTTTACTTTTGGTGTTTTACTGGCAGTTCTTTACGCAGCTTATCGGCGTTACATTGTGCGTCCTGAAGCATTAGGAAAGTCCAAAGACGCAACCATAATCTTAAGTTTCATTGCTTTACTTATGGCCGCTATTTTACTTACCAATGGGTTTACGATTTTGGCTCATACTCCATGGTTTCAAGGGGCAATGCCGGTGGCGTCATATATTTCATCTTTATTATCTAATTTAGGATTAAGTCCTGAAATGAATATGGATTGCAGTGTGTTTTTTAAATGGGCTCACATGCTAATTGTTTTAGGTTTTGCAGTTTATATCCCAAGGTCCAAGCATCTGCATATTGTTGCCGCTGCTCCAAATACTTTTTTAAGAACACTTGGGCGATCAAAGCCAATGCAGTCAATTAATTTTGAAAACGAAAAAATTACGCAATACGGGGCTGCAAAAATCTCGGATCTCAGTTGGAAGGATGCCTTGGACTATTATTCATGTACTGAATGTGGTCGTTGTCAAGAGGTGTGCCCTGCCTGGAATACTGGAAAGCCATTGTCTCCAAAGTTGCTCATTTTAGATTTAAAAGAAAATTTATATAGAAATAAAGAAAAAATATTAGCTAAAAAATATAACGAAGTTTCTCCGGTGATTGATGCTAATGTGACAGAAAACGTTATTTGGGCCTGTACCACGTGTAGAGCATGTGAAATTGCATGCCCTGTATTTGTAGAACAGACAAACAAAATTTATGATATCAGACGCAACCTCGTTTTGATGGAGTCGAAATTTCCGACAGAGGTGCAGACTGTTTTTAAAAACATGGAAACAAATGCAACTCCATGGGCTTTTAGTTCGCAAGATCGTGCCAAGTGGGCAGAAGGTTTAAACATTAAGACTATGGCAGAAGATTCGAACGTGGATTTTTTGTTATGGGTAGGGTG
>JACQAU010000161.1 GCA_016194835.1 Deltaproteobacteria bacterium | reverse complement strand
TTTTGATGAAATTCATAAATATCGCAAATGGAGAAACTATCTTAAAGGTATTTATGATGAGTTCAAAGATGAAAAAAAAATAATGGTTACTGGAAGTGCTCGTCTAGATTTATATCGTTTTGGTGGTGATTCTCTGCAGGGACGATATCATTATTTAAGGTTGCATCCATTCTCTGCGGCGGAGTTAAAAATAGAGAAACAAAAAGATCTTGAAATGCTGTTAAAACTCAGCGGCTTTCCAGAGCCTTTTTTGAGTGGTTCTGAAATACAAGCCAAAAGATGGTCAAGAGAGTATCGCAGTCGTCTTATTCGTGAAGATTTGACACTTCTTGAAAATATATTAGATCTAGGAACATTAGAACTTTTAATGATCAGGCTACCTGAACTTGTTGGGTCTCCACTGTCTATTCAGAGTGTATGCGAAGATCTTCAGAAAAGTCATCGGGCTATTTCAAATTGGCTTTTTATTTTAGAGAAACTTTATGGAGTTTTTAGAATTTCACCTTTTGGTCCGCCTAAAGTGAGAGCTGTAAAAAAGGAACAAAAACCATATTGTTTTGATTGGTCAATAGTTTCTAATGAATCTTTTAGATTTGAAAATCTAGTTGCTGTGCATCTTTTAAAATGGGTTCATTTTATAGAGGATACTCAAGGAAGGGATATGGAACTTAGGTATTTTAGAGACGTAGATGGACGAGAGGTTGATTTTGTTATTTTAGAAGACAGAAAACCAATCTCATTTATAGAGTGCAAATGGGGGGATGACGAAATTTCAAAAGGATTTCACTATTTAAAAGCTCGTTTTCCAAAAGTAGAGTCATGGCAAATTTCAATGCAAGGGAAAAAAGATTATGTGTCTTTTGATGGTATTCGTGTTTGTCATTGCCTAGAATTTCTAAAAAAACTAGTGTAATCATTACACCCATTTTTAAACAGTATTGCTCAAATCTGAATTAAACTGAGTGGCATATATCGGTTGACAATCAATGATTGTCGATTTAGTTAGGCACTTATGTCCAAACTCACTTATGCCAAATCTGGAGTTAATCGTAAAACTGGTGACGCACTGGTTGATTTTATTGCTAAAATCAATCAAACCAGAAATGTTGCTAATATAGCCAGCAATATAGGCGGCTATGCCTCTCTTTACAAAATAAACTGATGGTGTTGGCACAAAGCTTAAGCTCGCTTTTGAACTCAATCAACATGATACTGTTGGTATTGATTTAGTGGCAATGAGCGTAAATGATCTGATTTGTGTGGGAGCTAAGCCTATTTTGTTTTTAGATTATTTTGCGACCGGTAAACTACGCATATCCTCAGCTCGCAAAATTATCCTTGGTATAGTGCGCGGGTGTGAAATTGCAAATTGCGCTTTAGTGGGTGGAGAAACCGCAGAGATGCCATCTTTTTATTCGCCAGGTGAGTATGACATTGCTGGTTTTGCAGTAGGCACTGTGTCTTCTCAAAATATTTTACCTAAAAAAAATATTGGGTCCGGTGACATCTTGCTTGGGATACCCTCAAGTGGTTTTCATAGTAATGGCTACAGCTTACTGAGAGCTCTATTGCCGAAAACCAAAGAAAGAAAGTTTTATGCTAAAAAACTTTTGACTCCAACTAGGATTTATTCTCAGCTGCTTTTGCCATTAATTGAAAAATATGCATTTAAAGGCCTTTCTCATATAACAGGTTCTGGATTTCTCAATGTTCCCAGAATGTCAGATCAAGTGAGTTATCGAATACAATTGCCTGAATTCTCAGATATCCCAAGTGAATTTCTGTGGGTGCGCGAAAAATCTAAGCTGCCGCTAAAAGAACTTGCTCAAACATTTAATATGGGTGTCGGAATGGTCGCCATAGTATCTAAAGAAAAATTGGATTTGGTATTAAATTATTTTAAAAAGAAAAAAGAAAATATATGGATCTTAGGTGAAGTAATTCCTAATAAAAAAGGGCGTGGTGCCCAGATTTTTATTTCTGATGATATGTCTGAAACGATCTTGAATTATTCTTAAGTATGGAATCTTTTTCTTTTCACGATCTTATTAATGATCTAGAATTTCAAAAAAACATTAAGGGCCTAATTCCACAAGTCTGGATTTGTATAGAACAGGGATTTTTATCGCGCGAAGAAATTAAGGAATTTTTACTAAAACAAGGCATTGGTTTTGTGAGTCAGGCTGTTTTGTCGCGTGAAGAACTGTGTGTTTTATTATTAACTCACGTCTATGGAAAATCAAAAATCTCGTCAGACTATATATTAGGATCAGAGAGTAGACAAGAAGTATTGCGTACTTTGTTTTCACAAAAAAAAATTTTAGAAAATTTTTTTCATTTAAAAACTTTAAAAAAACATCCACAGTTTTTTCAAAAATTAGATACTGCTATACAAGCCGGCAGAAAAGTTTTTGCGCACACCGAAGAAGAAAACGCTATTGAGCAACGTTTAGCGACTAATACTGTGCAAAACCCATGCCGAAAAGAGATGCAGTTACTTACTCTAGCTTATGAAGCATGGCTTAGTACTATGAATTTGTGGGATCCGTTGACTTTGTTAAAAGAAGTAGTGTTAAAGTTAGAAAGCCATTGTTTTGATAATTTTTTATTTCCTAAAGCTATTTATCTTTTTTCGCTTAACTCACACGAAAGTTTAGAACAAGAATTTTGGCGACTTTTAGAAAAACGTGTAAAAATATATAAAATAAAAATTAATAATGCCACGTCCTTGTGCTGGGATTGGGAGCGTTTTCATACATTAGATGACGCTGCTGAGTTTTTAGCTCAAAAATTAGCATCGGATCAAAATAAACTTTCAAATCATGCGGTTTTTATTCCAGATGTGCCTGCAATAAGAATAAGTTTGCTGCGTGGCCTGGAGAGAAACAAAGTTTCAGTCATAGATTCAAGAAATCCTATGGTTTTAAAAACCAGTGAAAGCATTAAAAAAGCTCTTTTGCCTTTTAGACTCATTGCAAGTCAATTTGATAGAGAAACAGTGTTTTCTTATTGTAAAGAATATCCTGAATTATATACTTTTGAGATTTTAAATGACATCAATTCCAGGGGAATTAAAAAAGGACTTAAGTATTACGCAGGTGGAAAATTAGATAATCTTTACTCATTTTTATTAAGTATTCATAATCAGTTTTCCGGTAAAAAAAGCTGCTCAGAGATAGCTTTTAGCCATTTAGATTATTTGTCTAATAAACGCTTTGACTCAAAAAATTATGATTTTTTTGAAAACATATGGGACGAGTTATTACAAGATTTAAAGCTTATCGGCTTAAAGGCTAAAAAGGCAAAAAGTCTTTATTGGTATACTTGTATTAACGAACGGCTGAGGCAGCACCCCCCTCTAGCAGAAGATATAAAGCCTACAACAGGTGTTTTTATTCATAGATTAGGGCAGGTTTCTTTTAGAAAATATGAAAAAACATGGTTTTTTGGAGTACCACCTCAATACTTTAAAGGTCTGCAAACAGGAGATTTTTGGTTTTCAGAAAATGAAAGAAATCAACTTTCTTTAGAGTTTTCTGCTTTGTCATCAAAGACTCAAAGACAAGAAATGAAACAATCTATTTTGTCTGCCATGGCGTTATCAAAGGAAAGTATATTTTTAGATGCCAAGTATGATTGGGATGGCAGAGAGCGGGAGTCTTTGAAACTGTTTTTATTAGAGTTAGGATTATTAAACACTGAGACACTTGCGAGTCAGAACTTGCCAAAAGAAAAAGGAGCGTTTCCATTATTTATTGACAGTTATCAAAAAATGACTAAAGCATCCCAGAGTTCGTTTATTTTAAAGCCAATAAGCGAATCGTCTCCTGTTGCAATATCTGCCTCAGCTCTAGATTATTACTCTCGTTGTGCGTTTATGGCTCTAGGTGCATCGAGATGGAAAATGCGGGATTTGAGATCTCCTCGCGAGGAACCGTGGGGAGAAATAAAAGGTCGGATTTTACACTTAGCTGTTAAACTTTTGATCGAAGAAAGAGGCGATAGCATTTTTACTGAAACTCCCACTGATATTTCAGAAGTTCTGAAGTCTTACCTGTATCGGGTCTGGGTTTTAGAACCTCCAAGAGGTATGTGGTTTAGTCCAGTTATTTATGAAAAAGTAAAGAAAAAATATTTTAAAATCTTGTATGAATTTTATGAACATGAAAAAAAATATCGCAAAAACTCACAGGCAAAAACATATAGTCTCGAAGGTCCAGAGCTAAGACTAGAACATCCAAACTTTGTGATCACTGGTGTGCCAGATCGTATCGACGAAAACCAACACGGATTATTCATTATAGATTACAAAACTACATCGATGCTACCCACAGGGCAGGATATGATTTTAGACGGATATCGTTTGCAACTTCCATTTTATGCGGTTGTATTAAAAAATTTATTAAAAAAAAATGTAGCTGGTGTTCAGTTTGTTGAGCTAAACCGGCATCATCAAAGAAACAAAGGTGTTTTTTTTCAGGCTTATAATGGCAAAGAAGCATTTAGTTTTACTAACTTGAGATCACAGCTAAATATTTTTACAAGTGATCCTGATGTGATTTGGTCAAAGGCTCAGAAACAAATCGAATTTCATGCTAACAATTATGCTCAAGGGGTTTTTGAACTCAATCCAAAAAAAGAAAATGAGTGTCGTGTTTGTGCTTTTAGTGATCTGTGTGGAGTGAGAAGAATGCAAAAGGACGGGAATATTTGATGAAAGAGTTCACACATGAGCAAATTGAAATTATAGAATCTAGTGGAGGTTGCGCTGTGTTAGCGGGAGCTGGTACAGGAAAAACTACAACCTTGGTGTCTAAGTGTATTGCTTTGTTAAATAAAAATCCAAATGCAAAAATATTGGCAGTCAGTTTTACTGAAAAATCAGCCAAAGATTTAGAGGAAAAACTTATTTTCAATCTCTTGCAGAATTCTGCAAGTAGTAGAGATGAACATTGGATTATGACTATTCATGGATTTTGTGGAGCAATATTGAAAGAATACCCAATGAGTGTGGGGCTTAATGGCACGGAACAAATATTAAGTGCTTTTGAGTCAAAAGCATTGTGGGACGAGAGCTTTAGGTCTTTGTTTTGGGACCTGAATTTACCTGCAATAGTGGAGCGAGCTTTAGACTTTTTTATGGAATTAGAAAGTACGGAGAGTTTATTTGGACTTTTGACACGCGTTAGAGAATTGCAATGTTTTGGCGTTTTTGAATTTTTTAATACAACCAATAACCCTGCTAATAAGCATTTGGATGTTTTGGCTAAGTATTGCATTAGTCGCTATCAAAAAACAAAAAACCGCATGGGAGTGCTTGATTTTTATGATTTAGAAATCAAAGCGCACGATGTTTTAAAAGACGAAAAAATACGGAAATCCTACCAAAGCAGATTTGATTTTATTTTAGTAGACGAATTTCAAGACACAAATCCAACGCAAGCCGAGCTTATTTGGAAAATAGCAAAGCCTTGGTTATCAAACTTATGTGTTGTTGGTGATCCTAAACAATCAATTTATCGATTTAGAGATGCTGATGTCAGTGTGTTTGAGGAGTATTGTCAAAAACTGCCATTACAACTTACATTGAGCAATAACTTTAGAAGTCAATCAGAAATTTTAGAGCTAATCAACTCAAGTTGTCAAAAGGCTTTTCATGCACAAGGTCTGAAATATGATCCTCTTTGTGCAACAGTTCATACAGAAGAAAAAAATGCATGTGTAAAAAAATTAGTAGTTCAGTCACCAAAAGAATTAGCACTATGGCTAAAAGTACAAGTATCTCACGGCGCAAAGCTTGATGACATGGCTTTGCTGCTTAGAAAAATCCGAGGAAGTAATGCTAAATGGCTTCGCGGTTTACACCAAGAAGGAATTCCGCTTGCAATTGGGAGTGGTGGCTTGTTTTGGGAAGACCCAAGAGTTAGGGAACTAGTTTCATTTTTGCGCTGGTGGGACATACCATTTAATTCTTTATCAGGTGCTGTTTTTTTGAGAGCGCCATGGGTAGGGATTTCAGATGAGATTTTAGATAAATGGGTTAGGGAAGATAAAAGTTTTCAAAAGCCATTTTTTGAATCCGATCACCCGTTAGCGATATATTTAAATCAGTATCGCAATCAGAGTATACGACCTGGTGAGCTTTTATTGGCATTATTGAATTTTTCTTCTCCTAATGAGTTTGGGATAGAAGAAGCCATGGCAGCTTCGATTTTTGGACTGTGGCATCGTGTTGAAGAGTTGTCATTAAGGGGTAAGGATTTTCATGAAATAATCGAAGAGTTAACTTGTTTGTTAAAAACTCATGAGCGCGAGTTGGAGGTGCCACCGCCCAAGACTGAGGGGCAATTGCAAGTACTCACAATTCATGGAGCTAAGGGTTTGGAGTTTAAGCAAGTTATTTTAGTGGATTTTGCAGCCAAACCCCAGAAAGCAGCACCTGCTCCACTTTTATATTGGGATAGAAAGCGAGGTGTGTATTTAGCAAAAAGAGATATGCATGGAGATCGTTTACAGAGTGACGAAGAAGAAATGATTTGGAAAGATGCTGAAAGAGAAAAAAGTCTAGCAGAAAGTATGCGTCTTTTTTATGTGGCGCTTACGCGAGCCAAAGAAAAACTTGTTTTAGTCTTTCCCAAAGATGATGAAACTATTACATCAGAAAAAAGTACACTTGATGTTTACGCTAGAGATTATTGGAAGGGATGGATTGAGGAAGCCCAGTTTAATTGGGATGGCAAGACGGAATTTCAAAGTGTACAAAGTGAGGAGAATACACAGGTTAGTTTTTCATTGCCAAAAGTTGATTTTAAAATAAGTGTAACAAAACCAGCATTCAAGCGTACGCGTCATAGTGTAACAGAATGGAATTTGCTTTCTCGTTGTCAGAGGGCTTATGAGTGGACTTATATTAGGCCAGGTTTGGAAGCAGAAAATTTAGATAAAAAAGTTAATGATTTTAAAAAGCGAATTTTGGATGAAGCGATTAGTTCTACAAAGCTAGGCACTAGGGTTCATGAAATTTTAGAGAAAGGTGATTATGATTCGTTTTATGAAATAGAGAAACAAGTAGGGTCTAAGTTTTTTAATGCAAAAATGTTAATAGAATGGGCGCAGAATTCTCCTTGGATGCGACCTACTACAGACAAGAGGCGGGTTTGGACAGAGTTAAGTTTTGAGGTTCCTATTTATCCCGCATGTGATGACGTGTTAGTCGGGTCTATTGACCGTCTTATTTTACAAAATGATGGGTTTACAATTATTGATTTTAAAGTTTTAAGACGATTAAGATCACAGCAAGAGCTGATTTTAGAATATGGCACTCAACTTTCTCTTTATCGAGAGGCGCTAGAGGTTTTAGAGCCTAGTGCGCGTGAAAAAACTAAAGCATATATTATTCAGATTTTCCCTCAAGGAGTAGAAGAGGTTTTGATGCCAGCAAGTGAATCAGCATTAAGCACCGCATTAAGTAAGATAGCCAATGAGATCATAAATGGCAAAAGTGGGTCCAAAATTGGTTCACATTGTGATTATTGCGAGCTAAAAAGTAAATGCCTAATTATTGATAAGTGATTGCTTAGGGTCTATCCAAAAATAACTAAACTATGTTACTCATTATAACTCTACGAGTTATGTCTGTTGGCTATGCATATTTTTTAGCATAGCCTTTTAGAACTTCTCGCATCATTTTTTGATACTTCGTGCCGGCCCATTTTGCTTTCTCTCTAAAAAAAGAAATTGTTTGTACATCTATTTCAAGGGTGATTTTTTTCTTTTCGTCTTTAGGAAAAAGTATTTCTGGAGGCGGCAAGAAATCTTCTACAATAGTTATTTTACCAATTGGAATGTCATTATTTTTTATTTTTTTTGGCATAAATGTCTCTCCCTTTTCTCCAATATGCAGCTCCAATAATTCGTATTCGATCCTTTCTTTGTGTAAATCTTACAGTTAGGATTTTGCCGTCTACCATTCCAAAACAAAAAAATCTAGGTTCTGCGATACTATGTTTTTCATCATGTGCAACCACACGGTTTGGATCAGCAAAAACTCTAATTGCAGTTTGAAAATCACAATTATGATTTCTAAAATTCTGTTGTTCCTTTTCTTGGTGCCACTCGAATTTACCGGAGACTACTGTTACGCTCACAAAGTGATTATACCTCATAAATATAGGTAAAATCATCAATAAAATTAACCATACTGTTCAACAACTAGATTTTCAATTCGCTTAAACATTATAGCATAACACATCTTGACAAAGTAATTTTCAAATGGCAGAACAAAGCAGTTTGGAGGACTTAAACGATGAAACTACGGGGAGCTTTATTATCTATTTTAGTTTTTCTTACATCACAACATGCTTTTTCTCAAAAAGTATTTTTTGGAACTAACAGAAATCCAGCCACACTCGAAAGGCAAGAAAGCCTGCAACTTGGAACATGGGAATTTCAACTTGGCTCCATCAATAAAATGCTAGCTCAAGAAATAAGAAAACCAAAATTTGATAGAGAAAACAATAAATGGGATGACGGCAAGCAATTACCTAGTCCCCTATTTATGAGAGAGAATAGTTTTTTTTCTGAACTAAATTTAGCATTAGAAAACACCCAAAAAAAATCACTTTTTGTATTCGTCCATGGTTTTGATAATACTTTTGAAACCGCTGTAGAAACAGCAGGTATTATCTCAAAAAATATAGATCCGGATTTGATTCCTGTTGTGTTTAGTTGGCCATCTCATGGCAAAGCTGGCTTTTATACTCAAGATGAAACCATGGTGGAAGTTAGTAGGATGTCATTTGAACTTTTTTTAAAAACTATGTTTACACAAACAAAAGCAACTAAAATACATCTAATTTCTCATAGCATGGGAAATCGTTTAGTCTTAGAAGTGCTGGAGCGTTTTGCTAGAGTGAATGCTTATGTAGAAAAGCCAATTACATTTGGACAATGGATTATGATAGCACCAGATGTAAATATGGATACATTTAGTATGGTAATGTTACTGAACCCAGCATTAAGGACAAGGCTGCAGATAAAGCGGATATAAAGTAACTATAGAAATTTAAACCTGTTTGAACCAGGCGTCGCTAGTTTAGTTTGCATTTAATCATTTTTAGAGTCAAATTATTGACAAATTAAAAATGAATATTTCTTTTGAGTTCAGTGTTTATATAAAATACTAGATTAATTTTAGACTCGTGAGTAAAATTAATCTAAGGTCCATGATGAAAACGCACAGAATTTGGCAAGTATTGATTTTGGTTCTGGTTTGTCTTTGGTTCACGCTGTTAGCGATTTCCTGGGCAAATGCACAAGAAAATGCTGGTGACGAAGAGTTTAGTTTTAATTGGCTTGATCCTGATAAAAAAATCTCTGTTTTGCAAAATAGAAAATATTTGAAAAGTGACCGCCCATTTTTAAGTATTATGGGAGGACCTGGAATTTCTAATGCCTATCGTAAGACTTTTGATGTTACTACAGCTTTTGCATATTATCCAAAGGATATTTGGGGGATAGAAGTTTTTTATACACTATTTTCAAATCAAGAAAATAATACGTTTGAAAATCTGAAAAAATTTGCTCCAACCGCATTTCCTGTTGTTAGAGAGGTTCGTGCGCAATTTGGGCTTCTTTTGCACTATGTTCCCTGGTATGCCAAGCTCAATGTTTTTAATCAAATTTTGTATTTTGATTGGTATTTCTCTGGTGGGGCAGGAGGAATACACACAGCTTTAGATACACGGACTAGTACTGCAGGTAGCTCTAGTTTTCAGAATCAGGATTTTTTTTCTTTCTTCTTAGGCACTGGGCATCAATACTATTTAACTAAAAGCTTGTCTTTTCGTATTGATTTAACAAGTGCGTTTTATCGAGCTCCCAGCTTTGGAAATTCAGGAGATAATACGTGGTTTTCAAATTTAAGTTTCGGATTTGGCTTTGGCTTAAGGATTTAGTGATTTGTTGTTTAGGCTTTTTAGCCTTACAACCTAATCTTTACGCCTCGAGTCAGTCAATGCAGTTGATAAATGACGCACAAAGTTTTTTTCAGGCAGGGCATTATTTCAAGGCTGCGCGTTACGCATTTGCAGCAGGTGAAGAAGATTCGCAGCTTAAACCTATTTCTTATGCGTGGATCACTGCAGCTTTAGTGCGGGCTGGGCTTTATCATTCGGCTTCTTATTTTTTTATACGAAGCCTTCAGACTGGAGACACCGCAGTTAAAAGAAAAGTTCTTACATATACGCAGGACCTAATGATCAGGGTTGGAGCTGATTTATTTAGAAAGTCTCTGAAAAAACAAAATTTTATGTTGATCGCATAAGAGAAAAATTTGAAGACCAGGTGGGTGAACTTAGACGCGATAGATTTCGACTTTATGAAGCAGAAGATTTGCAGGGTCGATGTCTTGCGGGCCGTGCGCGTACATATTACCAAATGGGTAATTTTATAAAAGCAGATCAGACCTATGAGCAAATAAATAAGAAAAGCATGGTTTGGCCAGATATTTTGTTTGAAGAAGCCTGGAACTCGTTTGGTAAAGAAGAATACAATAGAACTTTGGGTAAGCTAGCTTCGTACAAAAGCCCTCTTTTGTCGTTTGTGTTTAATTCAGAAACAGATGTTTTAAGGGCTCAGGCCTATTTGGCACTGTGCCTCTATGGGGATGCAAATGAAGTAATTAATGAATTTCATACAAAATATTCTACATTGGGCGAAGAGATCAAAAGATATGTCGAAAGTAATTCGAATAATTTAGGCGAGTTCTATCAATTGGGTAAATCTGCTTTTCGGGATTCTCTTTATACAAAAAATGCTTTTTATCAACTCATAAATCGTTTTGTACGAGGGCCTTATTTTCAAAATCTAATAGACGCAGAAAGGCAAATACAACAAGAAAAAGTAGTGATTCTGCAGTTTTCACAGATGCAAACGGGTGTTTCGCAGGAGCCAGGGTATGGATTTACTGGATTTTTAAACCTAGTTTTAAATTGGAGAATAAGATCATTGCAGTTAATTGGCGGAGTTTTTGTTAAAAATAGCTTAATAGATTATCATACAAGTTTAATTTCTGATTTCGACAAAATAGCTTTTATTAAGCTAGAAATGTTAAGCCGTGCAAAGCATAAGCTTATATTTAAAAAACCGTCTGTAGCAGAAAGAAGTCGAGGTAATATTATACCTTCGCGTAGAGATGATCAATATTACTGGTCTTTTAATGGTGAATTTTGGTTAGATGAACTCGGTGATTATGTTTTTGGTTTGGAGTCTGAGTGTGGAAAATCTTAAGAAATTTTTTTTGTTCTATGTTTTTTTTACTGCCGTATTTTTAAATGATCTCTACTCTGCTATGCCTTATTCTTTGACGGAGTTAAACTCTGTTATTACAGAAGAAGAAGCTAAAATTCAAAAATTAAGAGAACAAGAACTAACACAACTTCGTATAGTGCTAGGTATGAGAGCTCCAGCAAACCGTAGAGCGGATCTTTATATTAGAGTAGCGGAGTTGTATCTTGAAGCCTACCGAAGTACTTTTCTTTTAGAGGGCCGGGCGCACGAAAAAAGACTTACACAATCAATGAGTGATCCCTTCGTTGATCGCTCACACTCTAAACCATACCTATCAAAAGGTATTCAAGCTTGTCTGGATATTTTGAAATTAAAAATACCTTACCAGAGATTGGATCAGGTTTATTATTTATTGGGACTTTATTACAATGAATTGGATCAGAAAAAAGAAAGTGTAAAATATTATGACGCATTGGTTAGGTATTACCCGACAAGTGCGTATATAATCGAAGCCCATCGGGAATTGGGTGAAATCGAATTTAAGCAAAATCAATTTAGAAAAGCTATTGTACATCTAGAAAGTATTGCTCAAAAAAAACAAGAGCTAGGTGATCATTATCCAAGGGTTTTGTATCGACTTTCTTGGTGCTATTATCGGACAAAACAATTTGCTAGAGCGGTTCAAATTTTAAAACAAGCTGTTTCAGAATCAATAGATGGTGGAGAAAAATTTTTAAGCCTAAAAGAAGAAGCCTTACGCGCTATGGCTTTGTTTATGACTGAAACAACGTCAGCATCTGAAGCTGTAAGTTATTTTGAAAAAGTAGCGGGGGATAAAGCTTTTTATATAAATTCATTAGAAACTCTAGGTAAACATTACGAGAGCAGTGTAGAGTTGCCAAAGGCTGTTCAGGTGTACGAAATTTTACAACAAGCTGCTACCGATGAAACAACTAAGTTTAGAGTTTTAGTAAAATTAGTCGATCTAGACTTGAGACGTGGTAAATATTCTGAAGTTATTAAAAGAGTAGAGCGTGGCCCCTTGCTTTGGAAAGGTGACGCTGAAGTGTTGCAGTCATTGCAAAATTTAAGAGCAATGCTACGAAGAACCGCAACTGAAAACCATGAAATCTATAGAAAAAGATCTGAAAAACAAGCTTTGAGCATAGCTGAATTATTTTATACGTATTATATAAATATATTTTTGGTTAAAGAAGATCCTCGCAAGGAAATATCAGAAATCAAAATGTACCTTGCTGAGATTAAGCGCGAATTGGGAAAATCTAAGGAGGCAAGTGATTTGTATCAGTCTGTGATTGATTTGGGCGATATGCGTTATATTAAGGAAGCCGCTGTTTTAAAAATTTCGAGTCTTCATGAAACCATCAAGAAACAACTTCAATCTAATGCGCCAAGAACTTCTACAGAACCATCAAGCTTGGAGAAGGAATTTATTGCAACTGCCGATGCTCTTAAAGACAAGCTAGAAGGCTTACCAGAAGGACGAGAAGTCGCTTTGCGTTCAGCGCAGATTTTAGCTGCTTATTCTTCTTCACAAAATGATGCAATCAAAAGAATACGAAAAATTTTAGAACTATGGCCTGCAAGTATTCAGGCAGTGATTGCAGCTAGGCTCTGGGTTCAGCTTTTATCTGATAGGACATCAAAAATTTCTAACGAAGCATTTGAAACATCCGAAGCAGGTAAGGAATTACAAGATGCTATGCATATTTTAGAACAAACCGCTGAGTTATTGAACACTGATCAAGTGCAAGGCGGTGGAAAACTAAAACAGCTTTTAGCCTCTGAACAAATACGCTTTAAAGTTAGTCAAATTGCTAAGTATGAAAAACAAAAAGATTTTTTGTCAGCAGCTAAAGCATATGAGGCTTTTGCTGAAAATAGCACAAAAAAGGGTGATGCTGCTCAAGAAAAAGCTTATCAAAATGCACTTTTTTCGTATTTAAAAAGCGTGGATTATGATGGCGTTTTTAGAGTTTCACAAGTGTTGTTAAAACATTTTTCACATAATAAACAAAACATTCAGTATATCAGAAGCGCAGCAACTTCATTATTTATATCAGGAAAGTTTTCTGAAACAGCTAGACTATTCGAATGGCTTGGTACTCGCACACAAGATCCTGAAGCTTTAGAAACAGCAGCAAAAATCTATGATGGTTTGGATAATTTTCAAGAAGCCGAAAGAATATATGTAAAATATTTGGATCTTTACAGGAAATCAAAAAATAGCGAAGTTGTTCTTTTAAGTCTGGCTAGGCTTCAAGAAAAGACGCATCAGGATCATGCTGTTTCTCAAACTTATCAGAAATGCATTAAACAAAAATTAGGTATTTGGCAAGTATGTTCCTTAAAATTAGCTGAGCTTTATTTTAGTTCCGGTCAAATGTTACAGGCTAGGAGTATTTATCAAAAAATTACTGTTAAAAATGCTACTTCTTTTAATGCTTATTTGTTGGCACAAGTTCATTTTCGTTTGGCAGAACTAATGGAAAAAGAAGTTAAGTTCAAAAAACTTGAGCTACCTGAAAAAAATCTCAAACAAGCTATTGACCAGAGACTTAAGTTTTTAGATCCTCTAAGCAAGGCTTATAAAAAGGCGATTTCACTGGGTGGTCCTTGGGCTATTAACTCTTTAGATCGATTAGGATCTCTTATGTCAAAGTTTGCCGATGAAATAGATTTGATTTCACCTCCTTCTCAAATGGCACAGGATAAGCTCATTGTCTTTAAATCACAACTTAGTGCTTTGAGTATCCCTTTGCACAAAAAAGCCTATCAAACATGGGCTGAAGCAGTTCAAATTGCTCAAAAAAATGAGATTTTTACTGACTCATTACCGCAAATACTAGATCGTTTTGCTGATCTTGCATTACCTGAATATGTTGTATTTTCACACCGCTCTCAAGGTGCTAGGTTTCAATTTCAATTAGCAGGCCAACTCGCCGGCGATACTACAGACACACTTGATAGTCAGTTTAAATCAACACGTGAAAAACTCATGCTTGATCCAAATAATTCAGAATTATGGATTCATTATGGCAATTTGTTGTGGCAGGCAAAGACTATGTATTTAGCTAAGTTAGCTTATGAAAGAGCTTTAGATCTTAATCCAAAAAATCCATCAGCTTTGAATAATAAGGGAGTTTTTCTGCTATCTGTGACAAATGGAGTAGCAAATGGAGTTGATGACACTTTGACTGCGTATGAAGCTATTGGTCTCTTTAAAGAAGCACAGAAAAAGGATTTATTTTTGCAACAAGCTAAAATTAATCAGGGACTATTGTTGAATTATTATAGGCTTTTTTCTCGGTCCAAATCTGTTTGGGAAGAAACTGATCTTAAGACAAGGTCGCATATAGTATCAAGTGGGTACGGAACTTGTCTTCAGGGAATGGGCAATATGCCTGAAGCAGAAAATTATTTTAAAAAAGCTAAAGAAATAAGTGCTGATTCTACTGAATTTTCGTTAGTATATAATGAAGCAGCACGGTTTGCTAGAACTCAAGCTACCGAATGTTTAGGTGCTTTGAAAAAATTAGAGACTCGGGTACTGTTAGGGTTTGAAAAAAGCTCCTATGATCATTTAAGGGAGAAATGTT
>JACQAU010000160.1 GCA_016194835.1 Deltaproteobacteria bacterium | reverse complement strand
GGAAACGTGGGATCCCAAATCCGAAAAGGTTTAGGATAGTTTAGTGTAACTTCGAGTTTATTTAATCGACGTTCTACGCAATCAATCAGATCATAATAAGTGGTCCAATTCCAACTTCTGCTTTTGTGCATTTGTCTGTATTGATCGTAAGTGGCATAAACAAAAATGAAGTGATTTGGTAGTAATAAACACAAAATGCCCATTAAACTGACTTTATAAATCAGCTTTTTTTGTTGCATCCACAGTCTAAAAATCAATATTCCAACAAAAGTCCAAACTGAAATGTGTAAAAAATAAATAAACCAAACTTCAGGCTTTGAACTCCAGAGCCAAATAGCGCCTAATATCCATCCAGAAGCAGGAGGCAAGGCAGGTAATTTTGGATCTTGTTTTTGTGTTATAAATGCGGGAATAATTATCCCTAAAATTAATGATAGTCCAATAAAAATCCAAATTATCCATGACACTATTTGGAGACTTAAGTGCCAGGTAGTTGGAGCGCCCATATCTTGAAAGAGACTTGAAAGAGCTTTTTTTTTTTTTTTAACCCAATCATTTTGAATGGCCAGCCTAGTCCATTGTGTGTGCATTTGGATTATGAATAAATCATAATGCATCATTACCGTAATTAACCATGGTGTGAGATAAAGCACAGTTTTTCCCGCTGTTTTTGAGATATTTTTTAGTGACTGGTTGGCTAAGCTGAAAGCCGCTGGAAATAATAAATGAATCGCATTAAAATGAGCATAAGCTGCAAGCGCTAATAAACAAGAGACCGGATCCCAAATGCCTTTAGCTTTCAATTTGTCAGGAAATCCAAAGCTTAAACCCAGTACCATGGCTAATCCACAAAGCCCAACAAACGATTCAGGCCTTACTAACACAGAAGCCCAACGGTGTATTGGATCTAGAGTAAACAGCAGAACAATAAGAAAACACAGTACAAATGGAAGTTTTTTTTTGTAAAATACAAAACCTATAAGTACCCCACTTAGTGTCCAAAATAACAGTGGCCAAAATTTAATAGCAAAGCTGCCATCAATGCCAATAAATCGTCCTATACCCAATAGAATAGGATATAGAGGCATAGTATTAAAATTAAAAATTTTGTATGTAGGTTCAAATGGAGCTTGAGAGAGCATCACCCACTGAGGCGGCCATGTAAAAAGATCTTTGGCTACAAAATAAAAAGCCGAATCATCTGGCCACGGCACTGGTACGAATGCTAACACCGATAACCACACAAATAATGTAAATATAGTAGGAATTAAAAATAAGAATATCATCACTGGCGTATAAACTTATCTGGATTCAGACCTTCTTTCTTTATATCTTCTCTAACCATAAGTAATACCAGATTTCTAAATGACATAGTAGGTTTCCAGCCTAATTTGTTCTTGGCTTTAGTGTGATCTCCAACAAGTGCGTCCACTTCTGTTCTTCGAAAATTAATAGGATCTATTTTTACAAATTCTTGCCAATCCCTGCCAATTGTTTTAAAGGCAAGTTCCAAAAATTCCTTTACAGAGTGTGTTTCGCCTGTAGATACTACATAATCATCTCCTTGTGGTTGCTGGAGCATGAGCCACATAGCTTCGACATAATCTTTTGCAAAACCCCAGTCTCTTTTAGCATCTAAGTTGCCCAAATATAGCTCTTTTTGTTTTCCAGCTAGAATTCTTGCCAAACCTTTAGTTATTTTTCTTGTGACAAAGGCTTCTCCTCTACGCGGAGATTCATGATTGAACAGAATCCCGTTTGTGGCATGCATATGATAGGCCTCTCGATAGTTTACTGTGGACCAAAAGGCAAAAACTTTTGCACAAGCATAGGGGCTGCGTGGATAAAAAGGTGTGGTCTCTTTTTGTGGAGTTTCTTGAGCTTTTCCAAACATTTCAGAACTTGATGCTTGATAAAAACGAGCTTGGCTTCCTGTTTCTATTATTGCATCAAGTATTCTTAAATTACCTAAACCTGTAACATCTCCAGTATACTCAGGTATGTCAAAACTCATTCTTACATGGCTCTGAGAGCCTAGATTATAGACTTCATCAGGTTTGATCTTTTGCATCAGGTGAATTAAACCCTGGGCATCTGTAAGGTCTCCATAATGCAAATAAAATGGTTTGTCTTTATATTTGGGATTATCAAAAATTTCATCAAGCCATTCGTTTTTAAATGACGTTGTGCGCCTAATGACTCCGTGTACTTCGTAGTCTTTATCTAAAAGAAACTCTGATAAATAAGAACCATCTTGTCCAGTTACTCCTGTAATAAAAGCTTTTTTCATAATGATTCCATAAAAACATAAAGTATTCTATGATGTCAAAAGGAAACGTCATTATATTATGTCAAATATGTTAAAAATCGGGTTAACTGGTTCTATTGGAGTTATGGGACAGGTCTTAAAAAATAATTTTCAAAATTATTCTTGGGACTGTTTTTCTGGTGATATTTTAAATACAGATGATGTCAATGACTGGTTAAAAAACTCTCATTCGTGGGATGGGCTTATTCATTTAGCTGCCATCGTGCCTATCCACGTTGTTAAACAGGATCCGATACATGCCTTAAGAGTCAATGTTGAAGGTACATGCCGGTTGTTGGAGGGCCTTAGTAAAAACTTATCTAAACGACCTTGGTTTTTTCTGGCCTCGACTTGTCATGTTTATGCTTCGAGTCATGAATTATTAAAAGAAACATCTACTACATTGCCAATTACTGCGTATGGGCTGACTAAACTTCAAGCTGAACAGTGGACGAGTGTTTATGAGAGAAATCAAGAATTTAAGATTTGTATTGGTAGGATTTTTAGTTGCAGTTCCAGGTTGCATCCAAAATCTTATTTTATACCATCAATGATCGAAAAGATTTTGAATGCGCCACGCGGCGCTGCTTTACAAATACGTGGTTTAGATGGAGTGCGAGATTTTCAAAGCGCTGATCATGCGTGTAAGGTAATCGAATTTTTATTTCAAAAAAGAGCAGCTGGAATTTTTAATATTGCAAGTGGAATGCCAGTTCGTCTGTTTGACGTTGTAAAAAGACTCCAAAAAAAATTAGATCGCGAAGATTTGATGATTACTCCACTGGATGCAGACGTTAGCAGCTTAGCCTCTGATTTAGAGAAACTGCGGAGTTTGGGATTTGTGCCGGGGGTGGATTTAGAACGCTTATTAGATGAAGCTATTGTTGCATATACTACTAAAGATTAAGGAAGGTTTTTTTATGCGTTTTATTGTAGTGCTGATGTTGCTAAGTTTGTGCTCTTGTTATAACACAAGCTCTGTGCGATCAGTTACACCACAAGAAGTTATGGGACTGCTTAAGAATGATTTTGCAATCTTGGTTGATGTGCGAGAATCTGAAGAACTAAAAGGCGGTATGGCTCAGGGCGCTATTTGGCTGCCCACTTCTAAGATTGAAAGTGACGAAAATGCTTGGAAAGAGTTTGTTTCTAAACTTTCAAAAGCCAAAGAAATTATTTTTTATTGTGCTGCTGGTGTACGCGCTGAAAAAGTAGCTAAAAAATTAGCTACTTTAGGGTTTAAGACAGCAAATATGGGTGGGTTTTCGGATTGGGTCAAGGCAGGTCTGCCTATACACAATCAAAATACTTCTTTCTGAAGTTGCCTCTCGTAATAGTTCGGATTATACTATTTTACAATAGACCTTTAAATAGGGGAGGCTGAATTGAAAAAATTTTTATTATTTTTGTGTTTTCTTGCTTATTCTAATTTGGCATTGGCTAAAGATGATATTCAGCTTAAAAATGCCGGAAATGTAAAGATACTCAGAACCACACCTCAGGCTGAGCAAATTTTAGATTTGCAATTTCAATCAAGAGAGTTAGAAGTAACTTCGACATTGGTAGAAGGTGAGAAAAAAGATTCCGTAGTTTTGAATGGAAAATACGATCAACCAGGAGGCACTCTTAAGGTAAATAAAAAACAACTTAAACTCGCTCCAGATGGCAGTTTTAAATTAAAATTTCGATTAAAATCACCAGCTACAGATTTAGTTTTCACTGCTGTTAGCAAGGATGGCGTAGAGCACAATGAAACTATAAGCATAGCAGCATCGGGCGCGTTAGCTTCTAGCACACCTAAAGTGTTTCACACACAAGTGTTTAATCTTGGTGTTGGCTTTAGCTTAATCTCTTATTCTGATAGAAATTATTCGAGTTATACAGAAAAAGCAATCACCGCAAAACTGTCTTTAGGTACCCAATTAACTTATAGTTGGAGTTGGGGAATAAATGCTTTTGTTACTGCACTG
>JACQAU010000191.1 GCA_016194835.1 Deltaproteobacteria bacterium | reverse complement strand
GGGAAAAATAATAGTTCTATAACAGTTGAGTTATTTCAACATGCCTTTAAACAGCCGTCTGTTGTTGCTAAAATTTTAGGCAAAGGTCCACAGTCAGATGAATTGGTGATTTTGGGAGCACACGAGGATTCAATTAATTTATGGGGAAATTTAATAGATGTTGAAGACAAACGTGCGCCAGGTGCGGACGATGATGCTTCGGGAGTTGCAACTCTTTTAGAGACGTTTCGAGTCATTGTGGAATCAGGATTTCAACCTAACCGGACTTTAGTTTTTATGACTTATGCAGGAGAAGAAGTCGGTCTACTTGGCAGCCTCGATATTGCAAAAAATTATAAAGGCCAAAATAAAAAAATTGCTGGAGTACTTCAGTTTGATATGACCATGTTTCCCGGAACTTCTCACAAACTTACTTTTATTAATGATCATGTTGATACGAAACTTACAAAATTTGTAGAAGGCTTAGTTGATCAATATATAAAGGTACCATGGACCGAATCCAGTTGTGGTTATGCTTGTAGTGATCACGCTAGTTGGACAAGATACGGTTATCCAAGTGCCTTTCCCTTTGAGGCTCCATTTGACGAATATAATAAGAAAATTCATACGTCGGGTGACACGCTTGATAATAACTTGGATATTCTATTTGGGTCTTATTTTGCAAAACTTTCGTTGGCTTTTGCAGTAGAGTTGGCACAAGCGGGTTTGTAGAGCGAACTTTTAAAAATATCTGTAGTTTTTTAATAAACTATAAATTATTTCAAACATAAAGATTGCATCGCGTTATTTTGTATTATACACATAGAGTCACAGGTACGATAAATGTGTACTTTTAAAATAGGGAGAGTGTCTTATGATCAAAATTAATAAAGTCTATTTTTTGGTTGTTTTTAACGTAATATTTCTTAGTTTTCTTTCTCAAGCAGGGGATATTCTTCCTGCTCTAAATGCGGTTCCAAAGAACCTAAATAGTATCGAAAGTCAGCTTATGCGCTTTCCTGGTCAGACCATGTTTTTAAATTATGATGTTCCTAGGCTTCGCTATGCTCGTGATTTGGAGAGCAATGTGGCTACCGGCGGTAAACAAAGGGCACAACAAGAGTCAGACATTTTTAAAGTCGGTAAATCAGGAACTAAACTCTTATTTCTCTTAAATAATTATCGGGGATTGCAAGTGGTCAGTTTTGCTGCAGGTCCAGAGTCTCCTAAACTTTTAGGCAGAGTAGCTGCTACAGGAAATTGGCCAAGCGACATGTATTATGACGAAGCTAATGACCGCCTTATTGTGTTAGAAAGATTGTGGTACGATGATTCGAAGGTTAACAATAACGCTCTTGATGTCGTTCAGAGCCGGTTGCTGTTTTATGATGTAAAAGATCCATCAAATCCTAGCATTTCTTTCGAATTGCCATTAGTTGGAGAATTCGCAGATTCACGCATGGTGGGCGATGTCCTCTATGTAGTGACAAGTAGTAGACCGTATGGCTTTAATTCACAAAACGAAGAAAATAAACCCAAAGGCTATGTCCACTCGGTAAAACTTTTACCTAAAAAAGCCGAAACTATTCAAACATTAGAGCTTTCACTGCCGTCTAGTTCACGTGAAAACATGAATATTGTAGAAGTCGAAGAAGGCGGTGCTTATAAATATTATCTTTTATCAGTTCTATCTGAAAGCGGATGGGGTTGGTGGGATCGCAATTCGCTTGTCGAAGTAGTTGATATTTCGAGTGAAGAAGGCAAAATTAAATCGTTGATGACAGTTTCTGCTAAGGGTGTAATTAACGAGCGTTCCTGGACACATATTAAAAATGGTACCCTAATAGTAACAAGTAACTACAGTACGGCAGATGCATCAAATAGTAATGGCAATAGTGTGCAGAGGATTGCAGTAGAAACCTTTACACTTCCAAAAGAAAATCAGTCAACTTTGAGTGAAAAACAGGCTGAGTTTAGACGACTTTGGATTGATAATGAATTAGATAAGTTGCATGTCAGTGCCGATGAGAGAGAACGTCAATATCAAGTCCTTTTAGGTAATTCTGATTTTGGTCTGAAAGGTCAGTTTGTTGCAACTAAAGAAGGAAAGCTTAGAAAAGTAGTAGCTGATAGCATTGTTACTGCTGGTGACACTCAAGGACAGAATGCGTCTATTCAAGATGTGAGATATGTAGGGGATTTGCTCTATGTTTTTTGGGTTCCACAAAATCAAAAGGATCCATTTGATTTGTTTAATATTAAAAACCCACAGCAAGAAGTAAGTTTTATTAAAAGACTGTATTTTGATGGATGGATTGAGAAAGCATTTCCTATAGTTTTTGAAAATAGAAACTTTGTTTTAGGGTTGGGTTGGATTGTTGAAAATATAAATAACGAAAGAGGGACGCGTTATCCTCAGGCTATGCTTTTTGAAGTTTCAGGCGAAGGTGAGCAGGCACGAGCTGTTGATCTTGCACAGCTTTCGTTGAAAGGCAGCAAGCACTCATGGACAAATTTTGATCTTCAAGATAAATTTTTTGATGTTAAAAGTACAAGCGACGGTCTTGGTGCTGTGATGTTTACTCTTTCGTCATGGAATGACAGTGGAGACGACAATGAAGGATATGAAAGTGGAGGAAAACTAATTGGATTTAATCTTAAAAATGCAGCATTAGGAAGGGCAAAAGAAGTATTTAAAACAGGTGCTATGTTATCTGCGCCTGGTGATTGGTTAAGGCGTGTATTTACTAATCCAGAAATTGACCGAGTCAATACTTTTTCTGATTCAGCATTGGGTGTTTTTGATATTCAAGCAATTGGATTGGAAAATGCTATTGTAAAGGCAGCTAATGTCTTAGAGTTAGCAAGAAATATTGTAAATTATGTTACGTTTAAGACGCCTTCTGGTGTGGAGCGTGGAATTCAGGTTATTAGCTCCGAAAGTTGGACAAATAGTGCTAATCAAAACACGGTCTTGCGACTTGTAAATATAACAAAAGCTGACTCTGAAAAACATGAAATTTTAGGTGAGCTTATATTAGACGGCAGTTTTAGGGACATGTTTTTAGACTTAAATAGCAACAGCATGTTTATAGCAACTGATGCCAGTGAGAGAAAAGGCAATGATTATTTTGTGAAATCAATGTTGCATAAAGTTAGTTATGCAGGATCAAGTGGAGCAGAGGTATTAGCAATAGATCGAACTCTTACACTGCCTAAAAGTGAAAAAAATAAAATATCAGTTAATACAAGTAGGCATTTATTTTTAGATGGCGAAAAGCTTTTACTGGCTGATGATAGTGGGCAAATTTTTAGTGTAGATGTAAAGTTATTTAAGGATATCCAGAAAGTTGATTTTAGTGGTTGTGATATGAGTACTATTGATTCTGGTACTAATGACAAAATGAAATATGGTGAACTATTGTTGCTCAGTGAAGATAAGAATACATTTTGGCTTGCAACGAGTGAATCTGTAAATGATCCAAAGAATAAAAACATTAAGTATGCTCGAAACTTTGTGGCTCATGTTACTTTTCAAGGAACCAAAGCAGCTTGTGGTGCCAGAATTAATATTCCTGGGCAGCTAATTGTAACTCCAAAGAGTGGACACCTGGTTACTAAAGAAGAACGCTTAATGGATCCAGGATCACTTTTTGTTAAAAAATCTAAGCAACCTTCGCAGCAAAAGAGACAAAATACAATTGAGTCCTTAGCGGTTACTGATGATGGTAAATTTGCTAGTTTAAAAGACGAATATGTTCCGAGGGCTTTTGATTTTTACCAAGATATAAAGACAGTTGGAAAGGGGAGGTTAGGTTATTTATTTTGGGAAGAAACATCTTCAGGGTACATGCCGTTTATGTCAAGATTTTGGCCCAGGGCACGGGTTTCCGGTGGACATTTTGTAGTTTTAGGCTTTGGTGAGGATTTGAGGTTTAATGAAACTGTAATAGATGTATCACCAGATGTGCTTTTAAATGCAACATTGGTGTCTGTAGTGTCTGATCCTAAGGCAAATGGAAGTTACTTGGGGATTTTAAATAATGGCAAAAGATTTCAAGTCATAAAATGGACTGAAGATAATTTTAGGCCATCTGTGCTTACAGTTAAGAGTGCCGATCCAAACACAAATGCACTATCAAATGCCAAACAATGGGTTACAGCTCCTACTTGGTGGTGGGATGGTTGGAACTCTAGTCGTGGATTCAACTTTACTGAGAGCAAAAGAAGTTTTGAGGTTTCACTTGGGATGAGTGGCATTCTGCAGTTTTATTTGGCAGAATAATGCTCTAGTAAACCTTCCCTCAGTGCGGAGTGGATTGGGATCACTTGCTTTGCGTTTAGAGCTAGCATTGAGGCTTCGAGTAGGAGCGCGCCTGCTAAAATCATCTCTGTTCTGCTCGGGTCTATACCATCGAGTTTTAAGATTTGCTTTTTTGATAAGGACGACAAGATGTAAATAAGATATCTAAGGGCTTCTGGTGTTAAAAATTTTAGCCTTGTCTGTCTCCTTGTAAGTTTTGCCAGTGATCTAATAGTTCCACTCG
>JACQAU010000190.1 GCA_016194835.1 Deltaproteobacteria bacterium | reverse complement strand
AGCTAATATGCTAACACCTGGACAAACTATCACATCAAATAATCTGCAAACACAACTTATTGCAGCCGTTTTGGAGCCAATCATAAGTGAAAAAAGAATTGAGTATAGATCCCATTTGGGGCTAGAAATTGACTTTAGTGTTGATAGGGCATACGGACTTTGTGCAAAGATAAACTTGTCAGATTTTAAACGTGTAATTTCAAATTTAATTAATAACGCAATCGAAGCTTCGGTAAATCAAATACGGATTTCAGTTGGTATTCAGCCTTGCCTGGATAATAAGGTCGAAATTTATATACAAGATAATGGCAAAGGTATTCCACCAGAGATTTTAGCCAGGTTAGGAAATAGGGGAGAAACTCATGGCAAGGTTGGAGGCAGTGGTTTAGGTATTTTTCATGCAAAAACAACAGTAGAGAGCTGGGGTGGCATTCTTAAGCTAGAATCAAAACTAAACTTTGGCACTACGGTGAGGATTCAGTTATCAAAAGAAAAAGTGCCAAATTGGTTTATGCCAGGGCTTAATGTGCCAATTAATGGCAAGGTTGCCATTTTAGATGATGATAGCTCAATACATCATGTTTGGAAGGATCGTTTTGCCAAATTGGATAACAATAAGATTGAGCTTTTGCATCTGAGTACTCCAGATCAAGTTAGAGACTCAGTGTCCGATAAACTGATCTCATTTTTTTTAATGGATTATGAACTTTTAGGGTTTAGTGAAAACGGCTTGGATCTTATAGAAAAATTATCATTGCAAAATAAAAGCTGTTTGGTAACTAGCCGTTTTGAAGAAGAGTCGGTCCTAAAACGCTGCCAAACTCTAGGAGTTAAACTAATTCCGAAATCTTTAGCCGAATTTGTGCCTATAGAAATTTATTAGTTCTTACAGAGTTCCTAAACGGTATTCTTTAAAAACGCGATATGCTGGCTCATATGAGCATTGAATTTTTTTCATAATCTCCGAAGGTGATTTCATGCCTTGTTGTATAGCAGTAATAATATCTGCTCTCCAGCAAGCTCCGTAAATATACCTGTTTCGATATTGAAGATTTTTTTTAATCAGTTCTTCTTGGCTAAAAACATCTCGTTCCCGAACGCGCAGAGACCCTTCTGGTAAAATAAATCTTGCTTCTTTAAGGTAAGAAATAGAACCTTTTAATCGTACGCTAGAAAGCGTAATTTCTCTTGGATAAAGATAAACAACGTTTTTTTGTTTTTGTATCCACCGAGACCATTTTGTGATCCCATAGTGCCCTGCAAATGCGGCTACTGCACTGATCCAAACGATTTCAGGGTGAGACTTAAACGAAAATGTAGATGCCATTTTGATGAGTTTTTCAACGATTACATATTCACCGTGGACTTTAATCCAGCTCAATAAGATAGAAAATAAACGAGGATCTTGAGGAATTTCTAGCACAGCTTGCAACAGAGTCTCTTCGAGATCAAGCCACTGAGACTGGGGGACCGAATTTTCAAAATATTCAGAGTGGGATTAAATTTTATACAATCTGAAAAATCTTCTTGTCTATCACAATACGCAAATAGTTTTGAACCAAGGAGATCTGACCTGCCTAAGGTTTTTAACTTATGAAAACTGTATAGACGCTCTGAGGCTGAAGTATTTATGTGTAGCAGATATTAATACACTGCCTCTTTTTGAATTAAAAAATGAGATTTTTGTTTAACTTATTGTTTTTATTGAGTAATATTTTCGGATATAGATTTAGATTGTTTCGCCCATATAAAACATGATAATATATGGGTTATATGGGTCTTACAAAAAAAACAATTGAACTGGATAAAGAAGCAATTCGCAAACTACGGGTCATCTTTGATGTTCAAACCGATAAGGAAGCTGTAAACCGAGCAGTTCAACTTGTTGCAAGTGAGGACGATATTATACAAATACACCAGGCACTTGCAGGAAAAGTTGAATTGGATGAAATTTTCTCGTGAAAGTAGTTTACGACACCTGTATTTATATTGATTTTCTGAGGAGTGGACAACATCAAGATCTTTTCACCTCCAGAGACCAGATCCGTTATCTGTCTGCAGTTGTCATGATGGAGCTTTTAAGTGGCGCACGAACTCCGGAGCACCGAAGAGCGCTTGACCGTCTATTCCTTCCCTATTCTAAGGCCCATCGTCTTATCTCTCTTGATGTAAACCACTTTTATAAGGCGGGAGATTGTCTTTCTCATCTTAGAGCGAAAAAAAATGATATCCATTTGGGTCTAAGCCACGACGTTATGATTGCAATTTCAGCTCTGAGTGTAGGAGCCACTCTTTATACATCCAATAGTAAAGACTTTATTAGAATCCAAGAGCTGCTCCCGGTGAAAACTGAGTACCTATAATACACACAGGAGAAACTTAAAGAGGGCAATGTGTTCTAAATCAACCTGTGTTGGAGTTCTGGGGTTAAATATTTGAGTGGCTTTATCCCTAAACAAAATATGTGTATTTCTTCGATGGAATGAAGTTTTAGTATTTGCGCTGCTGCTCTTAAGGTGTGACCTGTTGTCATAAAATCATCTACTAATAATATTTTTGATAAATTTAGGTTTTTAAAAGTCTGGTTCCACTCAAAGTGAATTTTATTTTTCAGACGGTCTTGAAGTGATAATTCTGCTTGTCTTTTAGATGTGTTCCATAATTGCTTTTTGTGGCTTACGGTTAATAGTTGATATACCGGAGTAGTAATTTTTTTAGATAGCCATTTAGAAATAAGCATAGTAGTAGAGCCCCCCATTTTCCAGGATCTTTTAAATGTTTGAGGTATTGGAATAATGGCTTGAAGGTTTAAATTTTTAATTTCATTTATTTTACCGGTGTCTAATTTTAGGACCTTTTGATTGAAAATGATACCATGTCTTTTTTTCCATGTTTTTAAAACACTATAGCATTCGCCTGATAATAAATAGAGTGCACGAAATGATTTAATATTTAGGTCGTGATACTCCTCCATCCAAGGACGTAAACAGGTATTTTTTTGTAAATCCTGAATACAAAGTGGACTTGCACAAAGCGGACAGAGTGGCGGAGCTTTTATCAGTGCATCTCCGCAGTTTTCACAAAGTGGTGTGAAATAATTATTTAATAATGATGCACAATGGATGCATTGAAGAAGCATTTTGTAATATAAGTGCAAGAAGTGAGCCAATTTTCAGAAAATATTAGTTGAATCACAACGCAGTTGTTTGTTAAAGAAAAATTAAGATTTACTTTCACCGGTGAAAGTAAATCTTAAGACTCATGTGATTACCTGGACAATTTCAAAACCACTGACTATAACAAAAACAGATTTGTAGACTTTGCCATAAGAGTCAACTATCTGCTATGCCAATAGTCACCTGCTTTATGAATAAAATACCAATGTGAATTTATCAAATATCTTGATTTAACATATCGTTTGTATTGAGTAATATTTTAGGATGTTGGAATTACCCCGAAAAAGTGGACACGCAACTTATGCGGCTAATGATTCTTCAAATTGGAGCGATGGTTAAAATAGAGTAAGTGTTATAAGCCCTCTGAGTGAATGAATAGTGAAAGAATACCGAAAGAATGATATACTTGTGTTATGCGCGCTAAGCAAAGCTTCACTCCTTCTCAAGTCAAATTAGATTCCACTATTCTTTTACTTCTTGAGAGTATTTCGCGTAGACAAGGTGAGTTGTCTGTTCACAAGCACAGTATTCAAGAGGAGTTAGAGATTGAAAGCATGGCTTCTGTCGATGCAGTTCATTTTTCTACCAAACTAGAAGGCAATGCCCTATCGCATGAGCAAGTCACACAAGCACTACGTTCCCAGAGAGTGAGGGCTAAAGCCAGGGATCTTAAGGAAGTGCTTAATTATGCTCGCACCAGACGAATGCTTAGGGCGTGGTCCTTAAAAGATAAATCTTTCAATGACGATTTGATTTTAAGGTGCCACTCAGAATTACTTAAGGGGATCGTAAAAGGGCGTCTGAGAGGACATTATCGCAATGCCCAGTGTGTGATTACAAATTCTCGCACAAGAGAGATTATATATTTGGCACCAGTAGCTGCTGATGTTCCTAAGCTTATGAAAGGTTTATTGAGCTGGTTGCGTCAACAGCAGGCGAGTCCTCTTATTCTAGCTGCTCAGTTTCATTTTGAATTCGTGACGATTCATCCTTTTATGGATGGAAATGGCAGATTAGCACGTTTGTTAACAAACAGCATATTGCTTAGAGAAGGATATGATGTTGAACGTTTTGCGGCCTTAGAAAAACAACATGAATACAATCGTTCGTTGTACTATGAAATGTTGCATACACACCAAGCTGCAAATTTTTACGATATTCCTTTAGGGCAAAACATATCAAGATGGATTGTATATTGGTTAGAGTGTTTACTGCGTTGTTATGATGAAGCATTAAGTAGAGTTAGAAAACTTCCTTCTTCTGTGGATTCTAGCTTGCCTCCTGTTTTAGAGGCCAGACTCAAGAAAGCTGAGGCATTATTTCGGCAGCATGTAAGACTTCGAGCTGTTGAGTATGGCGATTTAACTGGACTGGGTAGAACACAGGCTGTAGAGGATCTTAATAAATTGGTGAAGGCAGGTATATTGGAACACGTTGGAGGTGGCCGTTCAACTTATTATCGTATTAGAAAAAATTTGTGAGATTGGAGCCAGCATGTATCGTATTATTTTAGATTGTCTTTCTCATCTTAGAACAAAAAAAAATGATATCCATTTGGGTCTAAGCCACGACATTCTGATTGCAATTTCAGCTCTGAGTGTGGGGGCCACTCTTTATACATCCAATAGTAAAGACTTTATTAGAATCCAAGAACTGCTCCCGGTGAAAACCGAGTACCTCTAAGCCAATATGTTCCAGAGCCTGGAATTCATTTTTATAATAGTCTATAGATATTTATAAAGTCATAGAATGAACGTATACAAGCTATTATAAATTAAGTTAATTCCCAACACTGTTGTTTGTAAAAACCTACAACTTTGCAGACTGAGTATTTGCTCATAATAAATTTTATCAAATGATTTCAGTTACTTACATTTAATAAACCTGAATCAAACAATAGGCATTAGTTTTGCAAAGTATGTTTATAGCAAAAATTAACTCCATTTCTAATTTTGAGCCGGAGTTAACTAATAGAAGGAGAATAATGATGGAAAACAATAACAATATAGAAAATCAAGACAAGCCTCTTGAAGATATTATTTTAGTTGAGCTAGCAAGTGAGATCAATGACTTGATCTCATGCTTTGCTCATCGTTGCTAATTTCCTGAGGTCTAGTTGCTATGAATCAGCACTTGGTAAATCACATATTTGATCATGATAAGCTAGGTGCTGATTCATCTGAACAATTATACTGGGAAAGAAAAAATCTTGAATTAGACTGGTTAAGATCTATTGGAGCACAAATCCCACAAAGATCTCCACATGATTATTTTGATCTCATTGATTTTAAGAGAAAAGCAAGAGTTTCTTTGTTGTTAAAAAATTATAGCTCTCTTTCTCAAATGACAGAATCTTGTTGGGAACTCTCATGTAATCCAGCGTTTAATTTTACATATCAACGCTTTGATTTAAGGCCAAGCTCGCATGAATTTAATGCATATGGAAATAAACAAGAAGTATACCCTATGTTTTTTACCTCTTCTGGCATGTCTGCGATTTGTTCATTTTTTATTGCGTTATCACAAATTTTTGAAGGTATGTTTAACCTTCAAGGAATGCCTGGTCGATACTTTGAAACAACACGATTACTCGCAAAATTAAAAATTAATATTTCTGATAATAATAACCATAAAATATTTCAGGATAAAACGGTTTTCAAACCTGAGAGTAAATATTTTTTATACTTGGATACTATTGCAAAACACTGTCCTTTTGATCAAATACAAGACTCAATGCTTGAATGCAATTATGCTGTCATAATAGACACTACTTGTGAATCTAGACAATCAGAAAAGCTTTGGAATTTTATAAACAGATGCATAAACAAATCTATTCCATGTGTTTTAATAAGAAGCCATCTCAAACTAGATTCTCTAGGGCTTGAATTTGCAAGACTTGGTTCTATTGCGTTTGTACTGCCTCATTTATTAAGTACTGAGAGAGCTGATTTAATTAGACAATGCATTAAAACATTGCCTGGTGTTATTGCTGAGACAGGAGCGACATTTCTGCCATCTGCGCTTTTTCCTGGTTGGCGATCGGCATCGTTTGACCCACTAAATGAACTTAGGATTCATTTTATTAAAAAAGCCAACTCGTTAGTTGTGCAATATATCAATGAAACTAACTCCAAATTACATGAATGTATACATTTATTCTGGATGAAGCGGGTGTTTTTTAAACAGACATGGCTGAAAACTTATGAGTTTGAGTCAGGTCAGTATTGGAAGGTATATGAATAGATATAATTTGCTATTATTTTATCTCTATCAGTTTTTCAGCAAAGCTAGTTTTCAGAGAGGTATATTTATACTTTACTTAACAGAATTAGGTTTTTCTGGAGCACAAATTGGAACTCTTCAGGCTTTACTGTTTTGGAGTAATCTGCTTTCTGAGGTGCCAACTGGGATATTTGGTGATCGATATGGACGTAAACTTAGTGTGATTACGGGGTTAGCATTATTTGCGGTGAATGGAATAGGACAAGTTTTATTTGGAGGATTTCTACCATTTTTAGTTATCTATGCTCTGCAAGGAATTGCTTTTGCATTTTGCTCTGGTTCTGATGAGGCAATGATTTATGATTACTTAAAATCAATTGGGGCTGAGTCAAAATATATCAAAGTACAATCAAGATTGCGTGCTATTGGATCGTTATCTCTGGGCACAGCCATGTGTGTTGGAGGTGTTTTACAGGGATATTCTTGGAAGGCTGTTTATTGTAGTTACTCATTGGCGATGTTAGCTGGTCTCATGTCTATAATATTCTTTTCTTATTCATGCTCTGTGCTTCTGCATTATTGAGTGGAGCAATTACGCCTTATTTTATCTTTGCTCAAAAATTGTTTTCATCATATGGTGCGAAACCATTTTTGATTTCACTTATATTTTCAATTGTTGAAATATCTTCAGGCATTTTTAGCTTAACTGCTCAGTGGTTTTTGAAAATTCTTTCTTTTAGAGCCCTTGTTATTTGTACTTTTATTGGATCATCAGTACTGATGGTGTTGAATCTGATACCTTCACTTGGTCTAGCAGTTTTTCTATTTTTTGTGATGATGACGATTCCTGAAATTGCAGATGTATTAATTCATGCTTATTTTCAAAAACAAATTTCATCTGAAACCCGTGCTTCTGCATTATCTTTTATTTCGTTTGTGCAATCAGCAGTGATAGGAATTTCTTATGCATTTTATGGCATTTTGCTCGACAAATTTACAACTAGATTTGCGGTGGCATTAACTGCAATTTTCCCTCTCTTATCTGCTATTTTTGCATTTATAGCATTATATAAAATGCAGATTTCGGTTGATTTGGAGGTTTCATGAGTATAGATGCCATTTTGAAATATGACCTAAATCAATTAAGGCAAAACGCAGAAAAACTTGTAAGCATTGGACGAAATACAAATGTTCGCTTCTTATTAGCTGTAAAAGTACATGCTCACCCGGTATTGATTGATTTATTTGGAGGCATTTTATCTGGATTTGATATTTCAAATAAAAATGAGATTGAACTTTTACCAAAAAATAAAAATGATTTCATTTGCTCTCTTTGTGGGCCGGCATTTAATATTTATGATGTAAACAGATTATTAGCATACGAAGGAAAATCTAGAGTTATTTTGCAGTCTTTAAGACAATTTGATATTCTTGAAAGAACTAATTACTTGTTGGATTATGGTATTAGGCTAAAGACAAATGATGAAAGTCGTTTTGGTATTGAACCTAATAATTTAGAACTTAT
>JACQAU010000187.1 GCA_016194835.1 Deltaproteobacteria bacterium | reverse complement strand
ACAGCTAGTCCTTCTTGTGTTGCAGAACATCTGGGTGGCCCTTTTGATAGCCATTTTGCAATATGCTGGGCACTTCCGTTTTGAGTAGTTCCTACATGCACCCATCCTTCGTGAACTTCGAGTATATCAACATCTCTTATTGAAAATTTTGATCCTTCTTTAATTCGCACTACATCACTTCCTGCTGAGGCATCAGCAACAATTCCTTCTGATAATTTGGCTCTAACAGGGTCATCTATAAAATAATCGCGAAATCTCTCATTCAGAATATTTACAACTTCTTCTGCTTCGACATCTTCGTCAAAACGAGAGCCTAAAGCAGTGTCGTCAATTCTGGACAGAATTGAGTAAAGCAACTGTCCTAAATCAATAATTCTATTTGTGTCTTCAAAAAAGAAATCTTTCGGTGAACCATAGAGTATTTTGCTGCATTCCCAAAATTTTTTAGTGCCTCGGTTTAAGATCATTTCAATTACTAATGCATATTCTTGAACAATTGTTTTCAAAAGCAATCCTAATTCATCGTCTTTGCCTAAGGTGGTTACAATATCTTGTTCAAGTTCCCTGAATTCTGTAATTTTTTCTTGTGGATCATAGCCTAATTCTATTTTCGAATAATAATCTGCGTCTACTTTTGGAATTTCACGAAACTTGCTTTCAATTAGTGCTTGTTCAATAGATGGATCCCACTTAATGGCATCTAAAATACGAATAGGTCTCTGTGCTTCTACTATGCGTTGTGAAATCTGTTTTATTTTTTCTTTATAAGTAGTCCACGTCATATGTTTCTAGTACACTGGAACATTAATTTTTTAATATACTATTTTAAATTATTTCATTCGAGATGGCACGGCATCCTGTCATTCCCAAGGCCCTCTCTCATGAAATAATTTAAAATAGTTCACATCTGGAAAAAATTAATGTTCCAGTGCGCTAGTAATAGTTTGACATAGAAACAACACCAATCCAACATTTTAAATACTGCCCTTCTGGAAAGCGAGCTAAAATTGGGTGATCTGGTGATTGTACCCCTCGTCCAATCCATTGGATAGATTTTTTAGCCTTTATCGAAGCATGATTGAGAATTTCAAAAAAATCGCTTTCAGAAAGTAAACGGGAACAAGAACAAGTAATAAAAAAACCACCAGACTTAACGCATTTTAGTGCATCAGTGTTTAGTTTGAGATAACCCTTTTGACCTGTAAAAATATGTTTTCTGCTTTTAATTAATGCTGGTGGATCGCAAATTACAACATCAAATGCTGCTTGCTCTAAAGAAGCAAAATCCTTCAACAGATCACACTTGATGATTTTGTTAGCCAAGTTATAAATATTCAAATTTTCTTTGGCAAAATTTAATGCCGGCTCCGAAGCGTCTGTGGCACATACGGTCACGTTTTGTGACGGGAAAATACTTCCTAAGGCCGCACCCCATTGCCCAGCGTAAGAAAATAGGTCCAATATTTTTACTTTAGATAATTGCATTAAAGCGCTTTTTTCCAATATTTGTGAAACAAGTTGAATATTAAAAGACTGGTCTAGAAAAAAGCCAGTTTTTTGTCCGGTCATTAGATCAACCCATATGCCTTTGTCATGTGATGGCGTTTTGATTTTTACATGTTCTAAAGTAATGTCTTCTATATTTTGTAAAATCTTAGATTCTTCTTTTTTTAAACCTTCCAAGAACCGTGATGCCGCGTTGTTTTTTAAAATCACTCCATAATCATGTGAGCCTTCTAAAGAATCAATGGCTTGTAACACACAAGATATCAATTGATCCGCCCCTGCTGTGTGGGATTGTAAAACATATATTCTTTTTCCTGTCTCAAATAGAATATAAAGATCAACAATAAGGCCTGCTAATCCGTCGCTTTCCCCAAAGCATAAACGATGACTATACTCTGAAAGTCCTAATTTTTTTCTAAACGCTATTGCATCAAAAAATTTTCGATGTACATGCTCTGGCGTAATCGGATTTTCTGTGCGCGATAGTTCACGAAAAGCAATAAGGGAGTGTGGATTGCCATACCCGCTAGCTAAAAACTGATTTTCTTGATCTCTTAACTCAACCGATGTGCCTGGTTTTGTAGTCTGAAATCCATGACATAGTTCATTTGCAAAAACCCAGGGGTGGCCATTGAAAAATTTTTTTCCTTCATTTTTTTTTAAATACCAGACGTCCATAAGATACCGTAATATACTGTTATTCTACAAAGTGTTTTAGCACGAATTCTAATGCCTCTTCTTTGGTATTGAGTTTGTTTTCTAGAGCCAAATCCTCAATAGTTCTTAAAATTTCAGAAAACTTAGGTCCTGGAGTAAGTCCAAGGTGGATCAGGTCACTGCCAGAAATAAGTTTTTTTGATAATATCGGAGTTTCTTCCAGTTTCTTGTAATAAGAAGAGCAAAATTCATGAAATGCCAAATTGCCATCAGAAGCCATCGAGTCAGCTCTGTGAATTGCTAAAAGATCATCAAATGCCTCCTGACTCAAAAACCGTTTTAGAGTAGATTCTCTCATCTGGAATGCGTCTTTAAATTTTAGATGATCTTCTACAAACGAAACGATTAGATCAGTGTCGTGCTTTGACATTTTAAATCTTTGGCAAATTTTTGAAGCTATTTTTGCGCCATCTGCTTCGTGTCCAATAAAATTTTTTCCACCACTGCGGGTAGCTGCCGCAGGCTTTCCTATGTCATGGAGCAATGCTCCCCAAGCCATCACCATAGAGCGCACTGGGTTTTGCTTTGCTGTGTATTCCATCACCTTAAGCGTATGCACCCACACATCCCCCTCTGGATGGTAAACCGGGGATTGCTCTACACCCTTTAATTTCTCAAGCTCTGGTAAAATAAAATTTAAAAGTTTTAGCTCTGATAACATTTTCAGTGCCAACACTGGATTTGGCCCGGTCAACATAAGATTGAATTCTTCTCTGATTCTTTCGTAACTTACCTGAGTAATAAGATTTGATCGTGATCTAATTGCTTCTTTGGTATTTGGATCCAGAATAAAATCAAAATTAGCCATAAAGCGCACAGCTCTTAAAAGTCTAAGCGCGTCTTCTTTAAAACGCTCAAAAGGATCACCAATGGCACGAATCACCCTGCGTGTTAAGTCTAGTGCTCCGTCCACGCCATCCAGAATGCACGCAGTTTTTGGGTCATAAAATAAGCCATTGATTGTAAAATCTCTTCTTTTTACATCTTCTAGAGGGCTTGCAAGTTCTATTCCCCGAGGGTGTCTTGAGTCTTCGTAGTCTAAGTCTTTTCTAAATGAAGCTATTTCTAAAGGATAAGCAACATCTTTGATTGGTATTTTTAAAACACCAAATGCCTTACCGACCTGGATTGCTTTTGGAAACAGTTCACAAAGCTGATCTGGTGTAGCATTTGTTGCAATATCATGATCTTTGGTTTCTCTATTGAGAAGAAAATCACGAACATTGCCTCCCACAATATAAGCTACAAAGCCAGTCTTGTTTAGTTTATCCAGTGCTTCTTTTACGTAATGAGGCAAAGGAAAAGGGCGATTAGTCCGTATCAACTTCCAGGGGCTGGCCGTTGTAGTGGTATTTGCTTTTAACTGTTGTGTCGGCTTCAAATCTTTCTGGAGCTTGACTTCCTTCGGCTTCTTTTTCACGAATGCGTTTGCCTTTCTTTTTCTTTGTTACTGTAGTCACACTTGCCTGAACCTGCGGCTGAGGCTGAGATTGCTGCTTAGGTTGTGCGTGCATATCTTGTAAAAAGAATATAAAAAAAAAATATAATAAAAAATATAATCTTCATTTAAGCAAAACTTCACGTGGTCTTGAACCATCAGCTTGACTTACAATCCCGCGTTCCTCCATAGTTTCGATCATCCTTGCTGCGCGATTATATCCTATTTTCAGGTGGCGTTGCAAGAAACTTGCAGAAGCATGGCTTGTGCGCTTTACAAGTTCAACAGCTTGGTCAAAAAGCTCATCCCCTTCATCGGATTCTGAGTTCCATTGTTCATCGTCATTATCAATTAAGATTTCATCACGGTAAACGGGTTTGCCCTGTGATTTTAAAAACGTTGTAATTTTATGTATTTCTTCGTCATCCACGTAGGGCCCGTGGAGTCTGATAAGTTGACTCATCCCTGGAGGTGCAAAAAGCATGTCTCCTTGTCCGACCAGTCTATCTGCTCCTGAGCGATCTAAAATAGTTTTAGAATCTGCATAAGACGCGAGCTGAAACGAAACTCTCGAAGGCAAGTTGGCTTTTATTAAACCAGTAATAACATCTGT
>JACQAU010000186.1 GCA_016194835.1 Deltaproteobacteria bacterium | reverse complement strand
TTTTATCTAAAAAGCTCTTACTTGAAGGCTGCTGAATAGGTCCCCATTTTGCGATAGCTGCAAGCATGTTTTCTTCTGCAGAAGAAAACCCAGCTAATAACTCAAAAAAACGTGCCTTTCTAACATCAAGTAAAGCGTCTATACTTTGTCTAATTTGTTTTTTCTGTTATTTCCGTCTTTTGAAAATGCTCTACCAGATAAGCACCTAGCCTATTTATTGCCTCAGAATTTCTAAAAAGCAGGTCCTGCCACAGGATGGCGACTTGTAAACTAATTTTTAATTCATTTTGAGAAAATCGTTCTTGAATATACTTCCAATACTCTTCATAGGATATGTCTCCAAATTCAATATCAATTCCAAACTCTGCAAAAGGTGCAGAGGGTTTTGCAAAAATATCACTTAACAATTGTTTTTTAGATCCCATAAGAATAATTGGAATATTTTTGAAACTTTGGAACGAGTTTCGGAAAAGTCCAAGTGCCTGTGGAATAAAAGAAACGTCTTGAAATTCGTCTAAAACAATCAAAGTAGCAGCGTCCTTTGAAATTTTTTTTCTATCATTTCAAAAATACTATTGAAGGTCAGCTCCACTTGTCCACCTCGTGTATCTATTGTAAATGATGTTTCTCCAGCGAAAGAATCCACTTCAATCACAGGCCTTAAAGTTTGAAGATGCTTTTTGATACTCTCTAGTAAAGCTTTTTTAGGAAACGCAACCTGAAAGGCAAAATTGGATTGGTATTTTGTCTCATAGTATTTCTATGATAGTATAACTATCATAGAAATACTATCATAGAATTGTAATATTCAACCAATGTGATGCGTTGAGTTATTTTCTATTAAATACCCAAGCACAGCCTCTAGCTGGCTTTTTCCGTTTAACCCAGCTTCTGCAAAAACAACATTTCCCTGGCCACTGCCTAAAAAATGTCCCTTCATAAATGGATAAAGTGTATGCTTTCTGCCACGCTCAGAAGTCACCCAGCGATACATAAGCGGCAATGTAAACTCAGTAATTCCCATTGCCTCTTGGGCATAAGACTCAGGAAATATGCTCTGCTGTTCTTCATATGGCAAAAGATCAAATAATTCGGCACTGGCTATATAAAAAACATTTAAGTTTAAACTTTTTTCATCAATCACAGGCAAAACATCTGTTACAAAAACGCTAGCAACACCATTACCCTGAAGCACTATGGTTCCTGAGCGTTTTTTTGATGAATCTGCTTTTCTCAATGCATAAACACCTTTTATTGCAGCAGATGGCGGAGGTAGTTTATATTTTTCTCTATCAATTACAGGATCTGCGGGGCGCGTAACAAATGGTGCAATAATAGCAGGATGCGCTTTTAAAGCTGCTACCATCAGGGGCCATATCTCCTGGTGATCCCATGGGGTCAGAGTAATCATTGACCCTTTGGGAAAATTTTCCTGAAAAAGCTGCAACGCCTGAGGATCGGCATGAGTGGGACCGTCCTCACCAGTTTTGGGTCCTGCGTGCCCGCAAACAATAATAAACGGCGTCTGCGATATACCCCAAGTATACATTTGTGTTTGCTGACCTATAGCGTGCAACCTTGCAGATATATGCTGCAAAGCCGCAATAAAAGCGCCATAAGAAGATCCCACGCCAATATGATTTCCAAAAGCAGAAATGCCGGATAAAAAACCACCTTGCGCATCTTCGCAAATCCCGCCAGCCGATAATAGTCTACAACCTGAATTAGAAATAGCGTTGTAAAATCCTTCAGGAAAACCACGATTCAAAAGACTTATACTAGTAGACTCTAGCAAATCCGCTGAGGCCCCAACAAATGCACCACCTGTAATTTTATTAAGATAATTTGCTATATTTCCTAAAACACTTCTTAACGGAATACACTGCCCGGGTTGTAACACAAGTTCTGAAGGAACCTTGTCTGGCAAAACTGCGCTGTCTCCAAAAATACTAGATAATCTTGGAATGTCTTTGCGATAAGTGCGCTTTTTTTGCGCTAAACGTTCTTTTGATCTCAAAATATTTTTACCAAGCATAGTCACAATGCTTTTATTGGTTTCTAAAACCTGTCGAATTGTAATTAAATGCCCATAGAACAACCTTTCAATATTTTCTGGAGTTTTATCACCAGAAAAACGTGAAAACTTTACGCCAAATGTGTGTTCAAATTCTGAAAGAAAAGCATAAAAACCATCTGAACAAAACGCATGCCCTGCGCCGTGAGAAACGCGACCTTCGATACCGTACTTCCAGCCTTTTTGTGTACTATAAATAATTCCAGTAGGCTGATCATTGTGGCGCTTCAGTGCAAGCTCTTGTGCAGCTAAAATTTGCAGAAAATCTTTCCCATCTGGAACGCTAATAACATTCCAGTCATTTAGATAAAGTAGTTCTGCTGGATTCCACTGGACATAGTCACCAGGCGCTTGCTCATCACGACACACACGATTTGAATCAATCGAAGCCTGATTCCAATCGACGTGGAGAACAATATTGTGGAGCCTTGAAGTTCCTGCAATACTCAAAGCTTCTTGGACACGCCCTGGCGTCATGCCACCCTCGCCCTCCAAAACATGAACCCACGGGGTCGCCATTTCACTTCCATAAGAATCAAGAACTGCCCAAGCCATACCAAAAGAACTGGCAATACCAACTCCAGAAGCTCCAGTGGCAAGCCTAACAAATGGAGTGGCTGGTGTAGGATGCCCATCCAGTGGTTTTGCTTTATATTTTTTAAACAACGGTGTTTCTGTAATTGGGTTTTTACGAAAACCAAGCAGATCCTCTAATCGTAATTGTTCTTTTTCTGTTGGCAAAAGCTCTGGATAAGAAATACGCACACATTCGTTTCTCAATGCCCAGGCTGCATAAAGCCCCATAGCCTTATGACCAGCAGCATATGAAAGAATATCTGATGCTTTATTTGCAGGATCTGAAAAATCATAATCCATACTATTAAACATTAATGACTGAACAATACGACCAGAAGAAATGCTACCACCCGGATGACCAGAAGCTGGTACAAAATTGTAAAGAATACCGCACAAAGTGCGATAAACCAGATCGAACTTTTCAAGCGTGTTAACGAATGTTAAATCAATATTAAAATTTTTTTCTTTAATTTCTTCTACAATATTAAAAAAACCACCTCTGCGGTGACCAAAGTCTAGAGTCGAGCCTGTTTTGTTATTCATACAATAGCGCCTTTAATACAAATATTTACCCTCTTTAACAAATGCCCCAAAACCATCTTTGTCTTTAGAAGCTTTTTCTATCTGAGCAACACCTTGTTTTAAAAACTCTAAGCTAGTTGCAGTAGAAATTCTGATAAAATGCTTACCATGAGTACCAATCTGCCCAAAAGAGCGACGGTCCATGGTGGCCACTCCATAGCGGTAAAGTAAAAATTTTTGAAATAACGTTGACACCGTAGTACGTATAGCTGTTGATTTTGGTAATTTCTTGTAGCGCTCAAGCACACCAATAGACTCACAAACACCTTTTATATTTGGAAAAACATAAAATGCACCCTTAGGCGTGGCGCAAGTAATGCCTTCGATTGCATTCAAGGCACTGACAACATAGTTTCTACGTTTCTCAAATTCGCTTACCATGTGATTTATAACGTCTTTATTTGCGGGATTTTCAATCGCTTCACGCCCGGCTTCTTGAATAAACGGCGGAGTACAGGAAATATTATTTATATTCAGATTTTTGAAAATACCTGCTTCTTCTGTTGTAGGCAAAATCGCATAACCCAACCGCCATCCAGTCATAGCAAAAGTCTTTGAGTGTCCACTCACAATAATAGTCTTAGTCTGCATGTCTTTTTGTGAGGCTATACTGTGATGCCTGAGACCATCAAAAACAATGTATTCATAGACCTCGTCTGAATAAATACGAACGTTTGGGTTGCAGTATTTTCGTATTGCTTTTGCGATTTTTACAAGTTCTTCTTCTGAAAGTACGCCACCTGTAGGGTTTGAAGGTGAATTTATAAAAATCATCTTAGTTTTTTTTGTGATAAGTTTTTTTAAATCATCAGCAGTAAAAGCAAAGCCTTTAGACTCTTCTAGGTGCAAAGGTACAGGTTTGGCGCATAAATAAGTAATCCAAGACTCATAAATAGGAAACCCTGGGCTGGGATAAATTACTTCGTCACCAGGGTTTACATAAGCCATTAGAGAATAACTAATTGGAGGTTTTGCTCCCGTAGTAACTACAACATTGTCAGGGTTAATAGAAATATTTCGTGTATCAGAAACCTGTTTAGCAATTGCTTTTCTCAGAGATTCTAAACCAGCAGGTGGGCAATAATGCGAATTGCCTTTGGATATTTGCTCAATAGCAACACGATTGATGAAATCAGCACTATTAAAATCAGGTTCCCCCAAGTTAAAGCGAATAACTTTCGTTCCCATCTGTTCACAACGTTTAATGTCATCGCCGACTTTGAATGCATTTTCGCTTCCTAGATATTTCATCCGTTCTGCTAGTAGTCTCATGCTTTGTTTGTATAGCACTAATTATCAGGAGAATAAATAACGTTTTTAATCGGCTAAATTGGCTGAGCCCAAGAAATTTAGGCTTAAATTAAAATATAGAGCAATCGCTGGCGTTGGTGTGTTCTCACAAGAAACAAAAATCTCATAACCCGAAAGTAGTTCCTCAGAATTATTTTTTAAATAAATTTCAGAAATAATCTCTGCCCTGCAACTTTGATCTAGATTTTGAGCCATTTGACTTGCACTTGAAAATATTTCTCTTAACTCTTGGTGCTTTTCTAAATCAACTGGCTGTCGTATGCCTTCTCTCTTAAATAGCGCAACGAGTTCTTCTTGTGAATCTTGCGCATAAACTGATTGAATCATGACCCCAAATATTAGAGCCAAGATCCACGAGAACGTCTTAAAGGACATAAATCCCTCCCTTTCTTCTCGCAAATTAATTGACTTAGATTCTGCTAAGTCTTTTTAAGCAGAATCAACTTATAATGAGGCCGAAAAAATCACCGTCTACTTGCTAGGTTTTAACAAATATCGGCGATGGTAAAAAGTGCCATCCTCAAGAATGAGGTTTTTAGGTTGATACATTTGTATCAAAAAGTGGTACCAATATGCAACAAAAAAGAAATAAAACTTCCACCAAAATCCATGGGACCAGCTACTGTTTGTCTCACTGTGCCAAAAATATCGTGAAAAGTAAGGGCCGCACCAAAGTATAATTGTTTTGTTAATTCTAAATCAAATCCTGGGCCCAAATGTACGCCAAATTCTACAGGAGACGCCGTAACGCCAGGAGCAATAATACGACTTGGTTTATAAAAACCAAGTCCAAACACCACATAGGGAACAATTTTATCGTACCAGCTCAAATTTGTTCTTAATCCTGTTAGTAAACTCATCACCGAAAAAGAACTATCGGAGTGATCTGAAAAACCAAAACTTGCATCGAAACCAAACATATCGCTCACCCCATAGGTGTAATGAAGCCTATACCCTATGCTATCCGTATAATTTCGACCATAATCTCCGGTGAGCAAAACTTGGCCGACATCTAAAGCTAAATTATTTGATTCAGGCGAAAAAGGAGAAATCTGCTTGAGATGCTCTTTACTCGTTGAAGACTTCTTATTATAAGGCTCACCTGTTTGTAATTGCGACTGCCACTGAGAGGCGCCACTCGAAGCGCCAAGAAAAGCTCCACCATTATAAAGAAATAAAACTAACAAAAATAGCGGCATCCTTTTAAGTTTCATTCTCACACCCTCCTAGTGCACATAGATTACATTAAAAATTATACCTACTAAAAGTTAATTTGTCGTGCTTTAGTATAACCTAGCGACGTGAGCAAAGCACGTCGCTAAAAATTATACTATATATAAACAGTCAATTATGAGTTATTGATTTAATACTGGGCGCGATGCGCTAGCACCTTGCTGTGCACTACCCGCCTCAGCTGTACCAGTTTCCTGCATGGATTTCTTTAATTCTGGTCCAAACTTGCTCTGTATAAAACCAGAAAAAGAACCGTCCTCTGAACGAATAATCTCCCTTAATAATTCCACAGAAGGCTGCGTTTTGTTTTTTCGCTCAACTTCAAAAAGAAGCTGAGTAAGCGTAGAAGCAGTAATGTCATTTTTAGTCTTATTGTCAATAACACGTAGCTCCTCACCACCTTTTATCATCTTAGCAATTTCATCTAGCGTTACATAACTAGACTCATGCGTGTCATAGAGTTTTCGATTTTGATAACGTTTAATTATTTTGATGTCTTTCATATATCCCCCTCAGTTTACCTAGCTATAATAAATGGCTGTAAACAACCCCCCATCATTAAAGAATCATCTACAAAAAGCCACTCACAATAATTAATAACTCTAAACTACAAAGTTATTTCCTATCCCCCATTTGCATCCGTCCTTAGACTTAAAACAGACTTAAAACAGACTTAAAACAGACTCGTAACCTACCACACAGCCCACCATGCTGTCACGTGGTGTCAGCTATGCTACCTAGCCAAATAACAACCCATTCCATCAAAGTCAAGCCACTCTTTGGCATTGGCTAATAAAAAATAAACCATAATTTTTACAATAATGCAATGCCTTAATGCAACTG
>JACQAU010000185.1 GCA_016194835.1 Deltaproteobacteria bacterium | reverse complement strand
TCACAAGTAGGAGCCTGGAAATTGGATCATCCAAAAGAACCTATAATTTATGCAAAGGTTTTTCCGGAGTTTTGGCAGAAACTCGAAAAGCATTATTATGAATCTCAAAAACATCTTCTTACACAAATGCATAACGCATTAATTGTATATGGCAAAAAGCAAGAAGACCAGACCGAAGAAGGCGTTCAGCTCGCAAAAAAAACCATTGAAAACATGAAAACCAAAATGAATTATTGTGATCACTGCTCGAAAGATGTAATTTTATTTTTACTTGGACAAAAGTATTAATAACGTGAGCTACATTACACAAGAACTCACAGAAAACTGTTTTACTATTTATCATGAGGTTGGGCATAATCAAAACGGCATCAGACTTGATGCTTTTTTAATGCAGATTTTTGATAAACGCTCTAGAGAAAAAATAAAAAAATCTATTCAAGAAGGTAAAATAACTATCGAGCGCACACAAAGTCCCCATTTACATCTAGGGAGTTTAAAGCCTAGCACCTCTCTTTTTGCCGGAGACAAAGTACAAATCACAAGTATTAAAAGACAAGAGTCAGAGGTTAATTTCAAGTACAAAGTATTATTTGAGGACAATGATATATTTATAATTGATAAACCTCCAAATTTGCCGGTTCATCCGGCTGGAAAATATTTTTTCAATACTTTGATTACGCATTTAAAAACTCATAATGCAAATCAGGAATACTACCTAGTACATAGGATCGACAAAGAAACAAGTGGGATTCTAATACTCGCTAAAAATAAAAGCGCATGCACTCATCTAACCGAACAATTCGCACAGAGAAAAACAAAGAAAACATACCTAGCAATTGCTCATGGTGTTACGCCGCAGGAATTTGAAATCAATGACCCCTTAAAGAAAGATGAATTTTCAAGTATAAAAGTAAAAATGCGTGTTGCTAAAATAGAAGATGACGCTCAAGAAGCACTGACGCAGTTTAAGCGTTTAGAAGCCACTAAAAAGTTTTCACTACTTTTATGTACACCTAAAACAGGGAGGCAACATCAAATCAGAGTACACCTTGCACATGCAGGGTATCCAATTGTGGGCGATAAACTCTATGGAGTTTTAGAGAAAGAAACATTGTTATTACCAAGACACGCACTACATTCACATACGATTTCTTTTACCCATCCAAAAACAAATAAAATAACAAAGTTTGTATCACCTCTACCAGATGATTTAAAAGAATTTTTGGATTCACAAACTTAAGAACAAAATGGATTTTCTCGCTTTTCAATACCAACTAAAGTATTAGGGCCATGTCCAGGACAAACAGGTATATCGTCATCTAAAGAAAAAATTCTCTGACGAATACTTTTTATTAATATATCAAAATCTCCACCCCAAAGATCCGTTCGACCTATACTACCTTGAAAAAGCGTGTCTCCTGAAAAAAGCATTTCTTTCACATTAGATTCGCTATTTTCGTGTAGGCGAATACTCACACCCCCTGGACTATGTCCAGGCGTATGTATAATAGAAAACTTTAGACTCCCAACACTAATGATCTCTTCGTCTTCAAAATAATGCTCTATAGGCAACGGATCTGAAAGATTAAGTCCAAAAAAACCACCCTGCATTTTTAGTTGCTGGTATAAAATTTCGTCATTTTTATGAAGTGCAATCTTAGATGACACTTGATCTTCTCTAACATCTCTTGTTGCTGCTATGTGATCCAAGTGCGCATGTGTATGAAATAAATATTTTACTTTCAAGTCCTGACCAGATGGCGTTTTCAAATTTTTTAATGCTTTTAGTATTTCTTTTGACTCATCACCTGGATCAACAATAACGGCCTCTCCAGTTTTAGGGCAAGCCAATATCTTGCAGTTACACTGAAAAGGACCTACTACGATTTCCTTGTGAATCATGTTAAACCTTTTTTGCTGCGTCCCATTCTGTCCGTAAATTAAGTTTTTGAATCCACATCTCTAAATATGCTAAATCGGTTTCTGTTTGAGCCAGAATGCCTTTGATATCCAAAAGATGTTTGATCGATCCGCCTTCTCTATAGTAATCCAGTTTTTTGATAATCACATCTTCTGGAGATGCAATCTGTGCTTGAAAACTAGGCCAGAGTTCCATTTTACGTTTTCGCTTAAATTCTTCTTGACCATGTGCCGTGTTTTTTCTAAAAACAAAATCAATTTTAAGTCCTGAGTGTTGATGAATCAAATTAAATTGCCCTCGTCTTACTAGTTCATCAGACAAAACCTCCAAGGGTGGACAGTAAAATTCTTCTTCTGGAAATAAACATTCAAATTCTTTTAGTTGTATTGGCATAATATCAATTACTAGATCCATGTCTTTGGTCATTCTTGGTTCTCCATAGACTATAGATGCCACAGAACCTACAACCATATATTCGATGTGATTTGTTTCAAGTCTACTAATTACTACTGAAAATACATCTAAAAGTGAAGTTATGGAATCTTTCATCGACACCCCTTCTCAATTAGTTTCAGAGTCATTTCTTTTATTTCTTTAAAAGTTGCTTGTGGATACTTGAGTCGTAGTTGATGTGATTTTATTTTAAATGCCAATTCAAAAAGATCGGAAGCAAGTTTCAGCTTTTTATAAATATATAGTTCATAGCTCATAATCCTAGCTACTTAACACAATAAGACACCCCGCTCAATCGGCAATTACATAGATTCTGCTGAATCTACATAGTACCTTGGACCTTACAAACTTATATGCCTTATTGCTACAGCAACTTAATATCAGAAATCAAACAATAAGTTATTATGGCTTCATATAGATGACAATAAGGAGGCGGATTTATGCCCCAACAATCATTTGGATGACCAGGAAATCCTGGAAAACCAGGAAGTCCACCATAATTTCCTCCGCCACCCCATCCTCCGCCATAATAAGTATATGAGTATTCGCAAACAACTTGCGTACCAACTATTACTTTATAAGGATCCTCATTTTGCCCCTTAGTCTTTCCTAAAATATTAACAAGATAGGTCTTATCTTTTAATCTAATCACATCTTTATATTGAGTGTCGATTAACACAGGCTCATCTACCTTAATGTCTAAATCCTTTAAGTGATTTTGCAAGGTTTGCATACCTGTTTCAGTGCCAAACTCTTTCTTAGCGCTGTCTCTTAAAGTTTTTTTGAATTTTTTAAAATTATTTTGCTGCATATGAAAACCAGCAGTTTCAATTATTCCCTTTGGTGAAGAAAAATTATTTTGATCACAAGCCATCAAGAAAACAACACAAAATATAAACGAAAACACAGTCGTTAATTTTTTCATAAACTTAATCCCCTTTTAATCTGTCACGATAGTATTTATCAGATAATAATGTCAATAGATCTCTTTTATTAAACACACTGGAGTTTTAGCTTTTGGCTCCTGACACGGTGCGGGATTAGAATACTCACACAAAATAACCATTGCTATTAATATTTGAAAACCAGAATTGTGCACTAGCTCTTTTTGACCCATAGCGTTTGCTTTATAATATTTCTTGGTTTCTCGCTTACAAGAATCAAGCTCAGTTTTAAATAAAACAGGCTTATCATCAAGTTTGACTTCCATTCCAAAAAGACGCTTTTGTAAACAACACAGTCCTTTATCGTGTCCATATTGAACAGATGCTTCATCTCTCAAATAAGCGCTCCAAAGCTTTAGATCATCGTCAATTAGCGCGTTATAAGAGTTCTTCAATACTGCGTCAGGAGTTGTAACGTCATTGCAAGACGAAATAAAAAAACAAAGCAAATAAATAAAAATCCACTTTTTTGGTTTATAAAAACCAGCTCTTTGCTTACACATTATCATAAATATTTTGCCATAATATTTTCTCAAAATACACTTAAGAGTTATAAAATCAACATAGCATCACCATAGCTATAAAATCGATATCTCTGCCGAATTGCCTCTTCGTAAGCCGATAAAACAAAATCTCTGCCAGCAAAAGCACAAACAAGCATAAGTAATGTTGAACAAGGCAAATGAAAATTTGTAATAAGCACGTCAACAATTTTAAACGGAAAACCCTCGTTACCGTGACACCCAGGGTACAAAAAAAGATTTGTCTTTTGAAAACCTGGTTTGATCCCACTTTCTAAGGTACGCAATGTGGTTGTTCCAACTGCAACAAATCTCCTGCCATCTTTTTTATACTG
>JACQAU010000184.1 GCA_016194835.1 Deltaproteobacteria bacterium | reverse complement strand
CATCATCTGACAAAGGTGTAGGCAACCACTTGAGATTAAAATCACTCACTTTAATTAAAAATGAAATAGGTTTTCCATTCCATCTTGCAACTTGAGAAACTGAATGGCAGACATACTTGATCTCTGGAGTAACGCCATACACTCCCCGCTTTATAGAGATTTCTTGTAAAGGCAACCATGCACTAATAATTTCTTCTTGCTCGCCCTCAACTTTACTCCAAATACAATTTCCAAAAATAGGTTTTACATACAAATCATGATTCTGTTTTTGTAAAGAAAAAACATCATCAAAGATAAGCTTTTGTTGTCTTCGGTTAGAAGTATATAAAGCTTCTGGCAAAATGAGTTTAGGCAATACACGTTGTATTTCTAAAATTTTTTCTTTGCTCAATTCTGGGCCCGTTTCTAGCCATTGCCAAGCTTGATCTTCGTTTGTGCGGTAACGAGCAAAAGCCCACGTTCTTTCACCATAATCATTTTGTACTGGCCAAGCCTCAAATTCTAGCTCTGGAGCCAAATCTAAAATTCTTCTTAGTTCAAAAGCTATGTATTCAGCTTGTACTTTTAACTTTTGTGGCAACACAAGAGGTTGCTCTTGTACACCTAGTACTTCTATCTCATATGGATTGGCACCCAAATACACTGGCTGCCTTTGCTCTGAGTTGGCTTCGACATTAAGCCATGGTTTTGATTCAGTAACATACGAGGAGAGAAGTAAGCTTGACAACAAATACGGAATTGCCCCATTCATGGCTCAACGCGTAACAGTGTTTACCACGTATGTCAACTTGTCCTACCAATAAACTTATGCAATAAAGAAAAAGAGCACATAATATGATTCATCCACATAAAAAAGAAGAAACCCATCTCCATTTTGTTGGCATTGGCGGGATTGGCATGAGTGGCATCGCCAAGGTGTTTTTAAATCAAGGCTACCCGGTCACTGGCTCTGATCAAGTAGAAACAGATACCACAAAACAGCTCACACAGCTTGGAGCTAAGGTTTTCATAGGACATAACGCAAGCCATGTCAAAAACGCACATGTTGTTGTCGTTTCATCTGCTATAAAATCCAATAATCCTGAAGTATCAGAAGCAAAAAAACTACGCATACCAGTCATCCCGCGTGCTGAGATGTTAGCAGAACTAATGCGAGGAAAAACAGGGATTGCCATTGCTGGCTCACGTGGAAAGACTACTACAACTTCGATGTTGGCTACGGTTTTAACACATGCGGGCTTAGACCCCACACTAGTTATAGGTGGCAAAGTAGATTCGTTTGGAGGAAACGCAAAACTAGGCCAAGGACAATATGTGGTAGCAGAAGCAGACGAAAGTGACGGTTCCTTTTTACACTTACCTGCTACTTATGGAATTATTACAAATATTGACAATGATCACCTGGATCACTTTGGATCATTAAGCGCCCTCGAGGACGCCTTTATAGAGTTTGTAAATCACTTTCCGTTTTATGGTTTAGTAGCGGTGTGCGCAGAAGATGCGGGTGTGAGACGCACTTTAGAGCGAATGGCAAAACCAATCACAACGTATGGTTTTTCTCCAACATATGATTATTATGCAACAGAAATTACTCTAAAATCCATGGCTTCTAGATTTCTTGTGCACTCACAAAATGCAAAAAATCCCATTGGCTCTATAGAACTCAACGTACCAGGAAAACACAATATCTTAAATGCACTTGCCATTATTGCCATTGCGGACAGACTAGAAATTTCGTTTTCAAAAATCCAGGCCGCACTGTTAAGTTTTAAAGGCGTAAAAAGAAGATTCGAAATCCGCCTTCAGAACGAAAAAAACACTATTATTGACGACTACGCGCACCATCCCACAGAAATAGCTGCAACTTTAGAGACTGCAAGAAATTTTTGGACAAAAAGGATTATTACTGTATTTCAACCACATCGATACACAAGAACTCATATATGTTATGATGGTTTTCTCTCAGCGTTTATCAATACAGATGTTTTAATTATTAGTGATATTTACTCAGCGGGTGAAGATCCAATCGAAGGAATAAATTCAGAACAACTTGTAAAAAGCATAAAAAGAGTAGCCTCAGTAAATCAAAAAATAATTTATGGGGGTGATTTAGAAAACACCAGGCTGAAACTTTTAGAAGAGTTAAAAACAGGAGATCTGGTTTTATGTCTTGGAGCCGGGTCTGTTACACAACTCACGGAACGGTTATTAAAATATGTCTGAAGATTTGACCCCTATAAAATGGTTTTGGAAACATATTCCTAATTTTTCTGGGGAACTGTTATTTGAAGAGACTTTGTATAAGCATACTTTTTATAGAGTAGGAGGACCAACCAGGGTGCTTGCTATTCCTAAAAACTTAGAAGACCTAAAACTGATTTCAGAAGGAATTGAAATAACTAAAATACCCACTGCCGTTTTAGGTTTTGGTTCTAATATATTGGTCTCCGATAACGGCTATGACGGATTAGTGATTAAAACAACAAAGCTAAATTTAGAAGTTTCCGCACGCGAAGAAGAAGGAAAATTGATAGTTAAAACTGGAGCAAGTCTTCCATTGTCTGTATTGCTTAGAAATGCAATTCAAGGTGGGTGGGGCGGATTAGAATTTTTAGCAGGCATCCCGGGCACAGTGGGTGGCGCAGTTTTTATGAATGCGGGAACACATTTGGGCGAAACCAAAGATAAACTTTATAAGGTAGTGGTTTATTTTTTCAAAAAACCACCAGTGTCTTTAGACATTGGTGATACAAGATTTATCGAATTTACGCAAAATCAATTTAAATACGAATACAGAAAAAATCTCTTCGTTCCAGAAGAAGCGCTAATTTATGCAGCAGAGTGGATTATCCATAAAGACACTCCAAGCAATATTAAGACAGCGATTGATAAAATTTTAGTACGCCGAAAAGAAACACAGCCAATTGACCACCCCTCATGTGGAAGTGTTTTTAAAAATCCAAAAAACAAAAAGGCCTGGCAAGTGATTGATGACCTTTGGTTAAGAGGTTATCAAATTGGAGGAGCACAATTTTCTGAAAAACACTGCAATTTTATTATTAATTTAGGAACAGCAAAAGCTAGCGATATTAAGGCACTAATTGATCTCGCAAAATCCCGCGCAAAACAGGAACTTGGTATAGAGCTTGAAGAAGAAGTAAAATATTTAGGATTTTAAAAACACTTTGTGGCTCCAACACTAAAGATTTGTGACAAAATAAAAGTTACAATTGGTGCTCAGATTTTACATTTGAAATTATTTTTTCTAACAGATTAGACACTAAAGTTCTTCGCCTGTGTGAGGTGATTTTATTAACTATCCGTCTGGCTCGAATCACACTGAATTTTGCTGACAACTTTATTTCTGGCAAACTTGTAAAAAGACGAGAGCGAGTCGGACTGAGATATAAAATATCTAATAGCGCTTTTTCGGCAGTAGCCATTTTAATGCCAGCTTTCCCTACACTCTCATATCCGAAAAAAAAATCAGGCTTAACCTGATGAATTGAAAAAACACCTAAGATTGTTTTATAAACTTTGGTACGACTCAACGAGACTGCATAAATTACTTCAGGAACTTGAGAAATCAGCCCATGGTGATAAAGAGCGGTTTGCAAGGAAATATAGCTGGGGCTAGGTGCTGAAAGATTTTCAGGTATAGAAAACTGCTCTGTATATTCTCGAAAAACCCACCTTCCCCTAATCAGACGTAAAATTAGTTTAGTTTTACTTAAACGGCACAGAATCTGACTCGTTGCATCATGTCTAAGCTTCAAACAAGCCGCAGCATCTGATGTCTGAAAAACGGTTAACCTCAAATTCATTCGCAATATTGCATAAGCTTCTATCAGGGTCATGGCTTCAAACGCTCCAAATACTCCACCACTTTTTCAAGCAATTTTTCCCATCGTTCCTTTGTGTAAAGAAGTTGATATTCTAGCAGCAGATAGGCCACAACCTGACTTTTAAAATCGCCATAGTTTATTGACATGGCATTCTCTTGAGCTAATAAGATGTTTTTATTGCTAACATTTGATTGAGCCATGTTGATATACGGTGAAACCAACTGTTCCAAATCAAAGACATCTCTTGCTTGAGTTGCAGCTCTTAAAGCAAGAGCTAATATTTTTTGTTGGATTGCTGTTTGCCTGTCATAATGATTTGTATAAATCGGGTAAAGTTTATAATTTTGGGTCAACTCCGGATCAATTGCTTCAAATAAAGCTGTACCATTTGCGGATCTGCGAGAAAATTCGATTTTTGTTGGGATTGCAATAGAATTTCCACTCACACGCATAGAGATTTTCCAACGCTGTGTGGTATCTGTTTGCTTAGGTTCTGACATT
>JACQAU010000183.1 GCA_016194835.1 Deltaproteobacteria bacterium | reverse complement strand
GTGCCAAGTGAGTCGCCTCAAAATACTCAGTCTTTTCCAGCTATTTCTTAAAACACCGGATTGAATGATTGTAGGGTATTACCATAATGTTGTTGTATAAAGCCAACACAAGTTAAAATAAATACGTAACCCTTAGGGTCTGTCCATGAATATACCAGACACCAGGCATTTCATATTTGGGCACCTTTGAATACGCCTCAATCGAAAAACTCACACAATAGGCCGGGCTATGCTCCGAACCGGACTGCGGTGAAAATAGATATTAGTTTACAGTAACAGTTCTGTAACAGAAACTGTCCTGTCAACAGTAACCGTAACAGTAACTGAAAACAGATTTCTGTTTTTTTAATAGTTTTTGTCATAGTTCACAGGGTGGAATATATGTAGCTTCTAGTTCTGAACCATCACCATCAGAACCATAGTCTGACATGATTAGTACCGTATTGTCATTTTTATTATATTTTAGCCACTTATTGATATTCGTTAGATTTGCCTTGTAATTGACACCAAAACGCTTCTTTAGACCTTCTCGCGACTTAAAAGCTTTATCGCTAATACTTTTTTTATTTCCACAAGCAATAGCAAGAACACTCTGGTTCGGGTTTAAGAAATTGCCATACATTGTTTTAATTAGCTTTGTAACGCCGGACATGGCCCCACGATAACACATCGTCAGTTTGTAAATCTCGCCTTCCCCATAACCATCGTCGTAGATGTTAAAATGCATTTCACAATTAAGCGCTTTGTTTGCGGCTTCGACTCTTTTCGTAAGTACGTTCCAATACGCTTTTGGATTTTCTCCGACAACGGCTGTCTCCGGAAGGCCATCAAGGCCTTTGTGGTTTAGTTCTATATTAAGCTTCTGAATGTCCACCACAAATTCTTTATTGTCGTCAAAGTAATAGCCTTCAACAGAAATTTCGAGTTTCGTTCCTGCCGCATAAGCCGAGACGGATAGCAGTAACAAAAAAATAAAATAAGTCTTCATAATAAAAATCTTTTCAAAAAATTTTATGTGGAATCGGTTTAAAATTTTCACTTTTATATCCTTTTTCGCTCTAACTTTAGACAAGAACGCTCTCGCCCCGGTTTAGCTCATCAAAAGGAGGTTGTAAAGCAAAAAGAAGGTTGTCTAAAGAGCTAATCTTTCATAATATCCCTCCATATGGTTGTATGGCATGAAACAATTGCTCTTTTTGGTGGCAGCTTTGATCCGCCACACTTAGGACACCTGGAGGCAGTGGAAGGCCTGTTTACAAAGCCTGGCATTAAGAAGGTCGTAATTGTACCTTCTGCAAATCCGCCTTTTAAAAAAAACTTAACACCCATTAACCATCGTCTAAAGATGATTGAACATGGTTTTTTGAGTGCCATCAATAAACACTTGTCTTCTAAAATCGAGATTGATCTTTGTGAAATAAAAAGAGCTGAACTCACAAAAAAACCCTCCTATACATACGACACACTTTTAGAACTTAAACAAGTGTATTCACCAGAAAAAAATAACCTGGCTTGTGTTATTGGAACAGATCAACTAGAAGATCTGCGTAGCTGGCATCGGTTTCCAGAAATTTTACAACTATCACATTGGATTATTCTTTTGAGAAAACCAGATGGAGAGTCAAAAGCAAGAAAAATTTTACAGACATGGGAAACCCAAGGTCTAGTGCAAAATAAAAATAATAATATAGAAAATGATCTATGGAGCCTAATGGACAAACAGACATATCTAAAACTTGTTACCACTCACGCACCGCTCATTTCATCTACTGAAATCCGCAAGCACGTAGCTAGGGCAGGCACTCTGCCAGCCAACACCTTACACGACGATGTAGTGACATATATTAAAGCACATAAACTATATGGCACCAGTGCTTTGTGACATTAAAAAATACTACTTATTCCTTTGACACACCATTAATCAATTGTGTTAGTACACTGACAGCTTAATTTTTTACTATTTTAAAAACAATTTTCAGAACCGGCCTTTGTGGAGCTGGATGCGATTCGGCCAGGATGGCCAAGGGGCCCCAAGAGAGCCAGGATGGCGCCCGGTTATGGAAATTGTTTTTAAAATAGTAAAAAATTAAGCTGTCAGTCCACTAGTTGAGAAAAATGTTTATTCATGCTAACCTGAGTCCAGACACAGTGAATACCGTAGACAAAGCGCTTTGCTGCGCAAAAACAGCTATTGATAAAAATGCAGAGAGGACCGTCATATTAGATCTTACAAAACTCTCATGTTTTACTGACTACTTTGTCATTTGTAGTGGCACTTCTGATCGGCAAATCCAAGCTATCACTAATTCAGTCGAAGAAACCCTAATTAACAAAAAAATTTCCCCTCTTGCCATCGAAGGCTATACGGACGGGAGATGGGTTCTTCTAGACTATGGCGATGTTGTAATGCATATTTTTCAAGATAACTTAAGAGACTATTACGATTTAGAAACTTTGTGGACTAAAGCCACAAAAATAAGAATCCCCGTAGAGTTCTATAGAAGTTCTATTTCTACAGAAACTCTGAGACTATGAGATAATTTTTCAGTGACACAAAAGGCATTGCTTTTAATTTTAGACGGTTTTGGAGTTGGCAAGGACTCCCCCTTTAATGCAATTAACAATGCAAAAATGCCATTTTATCGTTCACTAATTAAAAAATATCCACATTCACAACTGCTCACCCATGGCCAAGCCGTTGGATTGCCTGATGGAGTTATGGGAAACTCCGAAGTTGGTCACATGACAATGGGAGCCGGAAGAATTATTTTCCAGGATCTAACACGTATTTCAAAATCAATCGAAGATCATAGCTTTTTTGAAAACAAAACCCTTAAAGAAACACTGCAAGCAAGTTTACATTCCACAAAACGAGTACACCTGGTGGGTCTGATTTCAGACGGAGGAGTTCATAGTCACATAGATCACCTAAAAGCCATCTTGGATTTTTGTCTAGAAATGCAAGTACCCAAAATCTGTGTTCACGCTTTTTTAGACGGAAGAGACACCCCACCAACCTCTGGAATAAATTATATAAAAAACTTAATCAGTCACCATGCCTTTTCGCCGGCATTTTCTCACAATCAATCCAGATGCAAAATTGCCACCATCTCCGGACGATACTACGCAATGGATCGGGATAAACGGTGGGAACGACTAGAAAAAGCTTACATGGCACTTACTGGACAAGTCACCCCACTACCTCCTCACTGCACTCCACTTCAAGCTATAGAAAAATCATATGCAAACAATATTACAGACGAATTTGTTGAGCCTTTACTCTTAGAAAAGGACTTTGCCATTCAAGACGAGGACAGTGTTTTGTTTTTTAATTTTAGATCAGACCGGGCAAGAGAAATGACAGAAGCCTTGACTGCAAAAGAATGGAAATATTTTGATAGAAAGCACTCTCCAAAACTCTCTGCTTTTGCGGGCATGACAGTATACGATAAAAAATGGACTTTACCAGCGCTGTTTTTACCACAGAATTTTGATCACTTATTTGCCGCATGGCTTGAAAAAAAAAGACTAAAGCAGTGCCGTATCGCCGAAACTGAGAAATATGCCCACGTGACTTATTTTTTTAATGGTGGAAAGGAAAAGCCTTTCGCATCAGAAGACAGAGTACTGATCCAATCCCCAAAAGAAGTTTCCACGTATGATCTGAAACCAGAAATGAGTGCCTATCAGGTTGCTGAGGAAGCCGTAAAGCGACTTCAGTCACAAGATTATGATTTCATGCTCATCAATTTTGCTAATGCCGATATGGTTGGGCATACCGGAAATTATGAAGCCACCGTAAAGGCCATCGAGACATTGGATAAATGCCTAGAAAAAGTCATTAGCAACGCTACCACTACCGGTATGCACGTACTTTTGACAGCGGATCACGGAAACGCAGAAGAAATGCGTGATAAAAATGGTGCAATACATACTCAGCATACTTTAAACCCGGTGCCTGCTATTTGGATTTCTCCACTTTCAGCAAATGCCCCAAAAAGACAAATCAAAGCCTTAAAAGACGGCGCACTACATGACATCATGCCCACTCTTTGCACGTTAATGGGACTGCCAATCCCTAACGAAGTTACAGGGAAAAGCCTGCTATAAGCATTTTTTTTAACTAGTGCACTGGAACATAAATTTTTACTGCTTATCTCAAAAACATATGTGAGATTAAGTACTTCTATGAATTAATTTTGGATATTTTTAAAATAATTTTGCGAGAGAAGGCCTTGGGGTAGCTGGATGCGAATCTTACATGGATGTAAACAGGGGGCCCCAGAGGCAGGATGCCGCGCCTGAGCGAATAAAATTATTTTAAAAATATCCCAACTCAACTTCATAAGAAATTAATGTTCTAGTGTACTAGTGCAATTTAACCGCCATCATATGGCACATCGGTGGTGTGATCTTCTTTGTCCTCAACTACTTGTGGATTTTTTTCTATCTTTGCTTTTGCACGCAGTTTTTTCAAAAATGCCTGGTTCAGTGCTTGCAACTTTTTATTTGCTATTTTGTGAGTAAGCTCTTGCCTCTCTGCGTCTAATTTTAATAAATCAGCATTTTCAGACTCGCTCACTAT
>JACQAU010000158.1 GCA_016194835.1 Deltaproteobacteria bacterium | reverse complement strand
GTTTGTTTCATATAGATCGACCATTAAATGTGGTTCAAAGCCAACAGAGCGTGTAATGACATTTTTTGATTTGTCGGTTCTTAGTTGTTCTCGAGTAATTAGTCCGGCTCTTAATTTTTCTTGAACTAGTGAGTGATCCTTTGTGAGTTGCCAAATACATTGTGGACGAAAAAAATAACAACGGCTATCCCCAACGTTTCCAATTATAAGTTTTTGATTATTAAAAAGTAACATGACTGTTGTAGTGCCCATGCCCTGCAGTTCAATGTCTTCGGTCGATCGCTGATAAATAGCCAGATTGGCAGCACGAATAGAGTTTTGTACAAGTTCATTTGGATTCATCATGTCTGGTAAATCTTGTTTTTCATTAATTGTATTTGTAAAATATTCTGACACACATTGCACAACAAGTTTGCTAGCTATCTCCCCGCCTGAGTGTCCGCCCATTCCATCAGCAAGTAAAAATAAACCGTGGTCTGGTAATACAAAACCACTATCCTGGTTTTGTTGCCTTTTAAGGCCAATATTTGTATTAAAGTTATACTGAAACTTCATCGTCAAGTTCCACCTATTGAAACTGCTTTTACACTAAAAGACGTAGCTCCAATAGGGCCGAAAAATTTTAGATCATTTCCTATGTCTTCGATTTGGTTAAGCAGTGTTAATAAACTGCCTGAAACTGCAAAACCTTTTATTGGCCAGAGTATTTTTCCGTTTTCAATAAGAAAGCCAGAGGCTCCTAATGAGAAATCTCCGGTAATGGGATTGGCAGTATGTAAGCCCATGAGATCTGTTATTAGTACACCTTTGTGTATTGATGCACAAAGGTCTTTTGATGATTTGTTACCTGATTTGAAATAAATATTTGTACTTTGGATTTTAGGAGGTGATTTGAGTGCGCGAAAAGAGTTGCCTGTGGGTTTGACTTTATTTTTCATAGCGTAATAAAGATTATTCAAAGTGCTATTGAGTGTTCCGTCTTTAATGAGCTCTTTTGTCTGTGTGCACACACCCTCATCATCAAAGGGTACTGAAGCATATCCGTCGGATAAAAGCGGGTTGTCAAATATGGTTAACTTACTAGAAAAAACGGGATCTTTGAGTTTTTTAGTGTTAAATAAGCTTTTACCTTTAAAAATTTCTTCTTCAGAAAAGCTAGCAGCTAAGAGTTCTAATAGTTCAGCGCTGGCTTGATTTTCAAACACGGCAGCGCATTGCAATGTTGGAGCATTTTTGGCTCCTAATAGTCGTGTTGCATTTTGAGCAGCTTGGGTGGCAACTTTCGAAATATCTAGCTTATTTAAAGTCGTCGAAAATTCTGAATCAAAGCCAATTTGACTGTCTCCCCGATCTTCGGCTTTACATGTCATTTGAGCTGTATACATTGTTTTTTTGTATGAGATTTGATTTTGTTCCTGGTCCATCATATGGGTTTCGAATTCGTTTTCTGATATGCTGGCAGATCGGATACCCTTAATACGTGAGTCTGATTTTTTGCATTGTAACTCAAGTTGTTTTGCGAGTTCAATTTTTTGAGCGAGTGGAGTTTTTAGTCCTTCGAGATCATAGGATAAAAAGTTAGGGTATTGTGTATTTTTAAATATATTAAAACCCATAGAGTCTTCGGGCATGGTTTTGGCTACTGCAAGTGCAGTATTAAGTGCGTGATCAATTGCGTCGGTTTCTAATGAAGTAGTATAAGAAAATCCAAGACGCTTATCTTTTATGAGCCGGATTGACAAAATAGCATCTTCTGACGAATTGAAATGGTCCACTTCAAGTTCTTTAGAGTCAATTTGAAGACTGCGTTTCTTAAAGAAATATAGCTCAAATTTTTTTATACGCATATAGTCAAGCTTTTTGAGTGTCGCATTAAAAACCTGGTTGGCAGTCTGTTCCATATAGTTTTTCCTTAATAAGCACAATAACTTTACAGGAAGACTTGTGTAAAGGTAAAATACTAATTAGGACATGAAAGAAAGAGGGAATTTTTATGGCTAATATGAGTTCTCAACAAACCTGGCTTAAGTTATTGGGTGATTTTGCTCCCACCGAGGAGTTTCAAAATTTAAACTGGGAAGGCTCCTTTACGGAGTACTTGGATATTGTAAAAAAAGACCCGAAAGTAACTCGAAATTCGTTTCAGCGAATTTATGACATGATTGGGTCTTGGGGCACGACATCTTACATTGAATACAAGAAAAATATTATTCACTATAAATTTTTCGAAGATCCTATTGATCACGGAAAAGACGCAGTATTTGGCTTGGATGTGCCATTGATGAAATTAACCTATTTTTTTAAATCTGCAGCCTACGGCTACGGTACAGAAAAAAGAGTTCTACTTCTGCATGGACCTGTTGGATCTGCAAAATCTACTATTGTAAGACTTTTGAAAAAGGGACTCGAACGATATTCGCGCACCAATGAGGGGATGCTTTTTACATTTAAGTGGCAAGATAATCAAGAAAACTCAGATCATATCTTAGGAAGCCAACATGAAATGACATGTCCTATGCATGAGGAGCCACTGAAACTAATTCCGGAAGATACGAGGTCCAAATTTGAAACAGAATTAAATCAAAATAATAATGGGTCTTTTAAAGTTCAAATAATAGGTGATCTGTGTCCAGTGTGCAGGCATGTTCAAAGAGAGTTTTTAAAGCGCTATAATGGTGATTGGCAAAAAGTGATGAGTCATGTGCGTGTAAAACGTTTCATGCTATCAGAAAAAGATAGAGTTGGTATTGGTACGTTTCAACCTAAAGACGAAAAAAATCAGGATTCTACAGAATTAACTGGAGATATTAACTACCGGAAGATTGCAGAATATGGTTCAGATTCTGATCCCAGGGCGTTTAATTTCGATGGCGAATTTAATATTGCTAATCGTGGATTGGTTGAGTTTATAGAAGTTTTAAAATTAGATGTGGCTTTTTTGTATGATCTCCTTGGAGCATCACAAGAGCATAAGATCAAACCAAAAAAGTTCTCTCAAACTGATATTG
>JACQAU010000157.1 GCA_016194835.1 Deltaproteobacteria bacterium | reverse complement strand
CTTCAACCACATGTATTAATGGGTATAGGTGCTGCCATGGGGGGATTTTTTTCATACAATTTAAGTACTATTCTCATAATATCTGCTTTGCTTTCATTAATAGCCATATTGTTTTACATCAGATCGTCTATATTTTTAATAAAAAGTCTAAATATTAAATTCATAAATCCATTTTCTTTAACAAGAATAACTGAAATTGAAGCTGGAATAAGAGTATTAGTGCTTGAACGCCTTCTTTCTGCGCTATGGAACGGAAGTAACCCACTTATTGTAAACCTACATTTACAAAAACTCTTTGTACAAGCTGGTTCAAAATATGCTGCTTATATGATTGGCATAGCCATAGGCGTGTCTCTTGCTTTATTATTTCCTAAAGCAGAGAGATTGACTCATCTACGTCTATTGATTCTGTTTACATCTACAATTCCACAAGCCGTATTGCTTAGCTTTTGTATGACAAATTTTTCTATTGGAGCAGCAGCTACATCCAGTGTATTTTTTCAATTTCTTTTCTATAGAATTTCAACTGCTAATATAACTGCTAAATCGCAAGAGCAAAAACTAGGATCAGTGATGTCGTTCCTTGCTCAAATAGAAATACTAGCCGCAGTTATTTCTCACTGCGGATATGCGTTTATGATGAATCATTTTGTCAGTATTACTTCATACAGTGTTAATATAGTTAGTTCTGCCGTTATTGTTATAATCGTTGTAGTCATACAACGTTTTTTTTCAAAAGCCACTTCGTCCAAAAACATTTTTCTGGAGGCTTGGAAATGATTTTAATTTTAAACAAAGAACCTCTCGATATTGCCAGATACCATGAATGGTTGCCTGACACTAAGAAGAAATCTGTGTTTTTCTCTTCTGTGGATGCGGACCCAACATTTCCAAATGGAAAAGCTTACATTGAACAGCATTTTTACAAAACCAGATGGTTTCAAGACTGGAACACAAATGTAAATGTAGAATTAGTGGCACAAGAGGAACTTAAGTGCCGCAATTACATGTCTGTAATTTCAACTTCTGAGGTTGATGTACTTCGTGCGGCAAGATTGCGCACAATGTGTAGGTTTGCTACGATAAATCAAAATCCAGAAAATACTTTAGTGGGTTTTCGAGATAAAATTAAGATGCGTAAAATTGCGGAAAAAATGCATATACTACAACCACGATATAAAGCGGTATCATCGCTAAATGATCTAAAAGAAGCCGTTCAAGAGTTTGGTTTTCCTATGATAATAAAACCAACGCTACTTGGTGGCTCTATTGGTATACATGTAATTAAAGATCATAAAGACATTGAAAATTTTCTTCAAAAGGATGCCACTAAAACACCAGATTGTTGGAATATATTTATTGCAGAGGAGTTTATCCAAACACCAATGCTTCATCTTGATGGTATTGTTCAAGACGGAAATGTTTTATATTCAATAGCGTCACGATATTTCAATTTTTGCTTAGATGCTTTTAATGGTTTGTATCATGGCAGTGTCACATTGCCTCATGGGACGAACTTGCACATAGAAGCAGAAAAAATTATTAAACAATTTATGTCTAACTTAGGAATATGCACGAACTTTACTTTTCATGCAGAATTTTTTGACACCGAACATGGTTTGTGCTTCTGTGAAATAGCCGCACGACCTGCCGGCGGACGAATACGAGATACAATTCTTGAGGCAACTGGTTGGTTTGATATTTTAAAAACACATGTACAGTTGCAAGCTAAATGTTTTGATAAGACCGAAATTCATATTAGTTCTAATAAAAATGATACACAAACTGGCTGGATAGTTTATCCGCCAATCAATGGCATATTACATCAACTCAATATTAACCATCCTCCACATGGAGTGTTTGGTATTCAATCCAAATATACTATAGGTTCTAGACTTGAACGTGCAACACACAGTGGTGATGAATTAGTATCTTGTTTATTTAAAGTAAAAAAAACAGAAGATATCATGTCACAAATCAACGCGATTAGTACATGGTTTAATGAGTCTATTTGTGTTGCCAATAATGCTGTAGGTAAAATACAATGAAGCAAATCCATAAACAAGAATATAATATGCTATGGATCAATAG
>JACQAU010000057.1 GCA_016194835.1 Deltaproteobacteria bacterium | reverse complement strand
TTATCTGGCACTGTCATCTGGCACAGACACTGACACCGCTCACTGACACAGAGTTTCTTTGAACTCTAGAAACTGCTGACTAGTTACATTGCACCTTACATATTACTATAAGCAATCAATAAACGCTAGTGACGCTAGGCGCTATAGCGGTGCAAATATTTCCTCTTGTCGTATAGCTTCTCTTTCCTATAAGCTCATCTTGAGATGGACAAACGGATAGAAGATCTGCTTAAAAGAAAATATGACTTTCAATGGGAGGTCTTGGATATCATCGTAGGTGGCAAATCCTCAATTGACACTGCGCAAGGCTTTCACATTAATAATATCGAAGAGGCTAATAATTTTATTTTAAGTTACGGTTATAACCTAGAAAACTCTATCGAGAAAGCTGAAGTCTCTGGAAATTTTCACGAATCAGTTAATTTTATTAGACGCTATTTTCTGCAGCCAGACAACCCAGATGGACTACAACTCGAAATTCCTAAAAAAATTTTAGAGCTAACAGATATTAGAGAACTTTTTCTCATGGCAAACTTTAGACATAATGCTCAAAATAATAATGCCTCCTATAGCGCAGAGATAAGAAATTGGGCATGTAGCATATTAAAAATAATGCACACCATTGCGCATATTGATCAAGATGTCAGGACTAGTTACTTTGCTGACGTCCAACAACAAATTTTTGACCGTTATTATAAAATAATTCATCGCAATACTGAGGGACATTTATACTTAGGAGAAAACCCAGAAGATCCAATAGGTGTAAAGCTTGTAGCTTTTGAAACCAAACCAAAAAAATCACGAGATTCGACATTGCTAAAGCTACTTCATAAGCCAGAAAGTGTTGCCGAAGATATCTTTGATCGCGTAGGACTACGCTTTATTACTGAAACAAAATTGGACGTCTTAAGAATAATTAAATATTTAAAAGACAAAATGATTATCATGCCACCCAATATTAAACCAAGTCGTTCGAAAAACACGCTCATGGATCTGAACGGTTTTAGGAACGACGTCAATAGTCTCCTAGCTGCAATAGAAAAGGGAGAAATCGACGAAGGTGCTTTAGTTTCGGAGCTTGAAACAAAAACACAACTCGCACATAGATCTTATGATAATCCGCATACCAGTGAATTCTATAAGGCTATACAGTTTACATGCAGGCAGCTAATAAAATTAAAAAACCCTCTTTACAACGACCTGAAAGAATTGAAAAATTTAACCAAGCAAAGTGTGATTGAGAACGAAAATCTATTGAAAGTATTAGAAAGAATTGATCTAAAATATATACAAAGAGAAGTCCGATTTTTTTATCCCTATGAAGTTCAGATCATGGATAAAAAAAGCTTTGAAGAAAACGAAAAAGGACGAAGCGCTCATAGCGAATACAAGCGAGCGCAAATCCACACCGCAATGAAAAGGGTGATGGGAGCTCTTTTGAATGCCAATTGATAGCGATATTGTTCTGATTGGAACCGGGATTGCCCCACTTGTCTGTGCTTCAAAATTTCTTTCAGAAGGAAAATCTGTGTTGCTTTTGAACCCAGATTGGGATTTTTTTCAAGAAAACTCGGAGCTTCCTCTATCTCCACTCTTGTCCTTTGATAAACAAGAGGACATAGAAGAAGCTTTAGTAATATTAAATGCAAATTACCCCGGATCCATTGAAAGCTGGCCAAAAAAATCAGACACACAAAATAGCGAATTTCATGATTTTTTAGCACCACATTTGAGAGTACGAGATCAAATTTGGATATATTCAAATCAAGATACTCATTTTGATTTAAAGAATACAAATTACCAAAACTGCAGACAAGTTGATGGACTGTCGGCTTATTTAAAATTTCCCGGGCATTCATCAAAAATACCCACATGTAATGCGAAGGGTGTGTTATTGCCCAAAACTTATGACATCGATATTAACCGCTACCGATACGGGGTATTAGATTTTATTAAAGAACGTCTGACATTTAGTAATATTATTTGCTTTGCTTCACAGATTGAACTCACCCAAGAAGGCATCAGATATCACGCACAAAACACTGCATACACCACAAAAATAAACGAAGGACTTTTAGTGTTTTGGACTCCAAGATTAACAGCCTGGATTTTAAATCAAGCCAAAAAAACTGAAGTTACACCTCTACTGCCACGAGGGATTAGACTTTGGGAGCAATGGTCATTGGTGTCAAAAGAACCTTTAGATCCGGCATATATTGGTCACTTTGAGGACCTCACAGTCTGGGCTGAAGTCGAAGGATTTCCTCCCACAGACTTAACTAAACTTCATTTATCGGTCTTAAAATCGGGAGCGCTCTTAAAATTGGATTTAAAAAATAACACCAATCTACTTGCACACGAATCTTTGTGGACTTCTATGGCATCGGCCGAATCTTTTCAATCCCTTGCAAAATTATGTTATCAGTTTTTGAATTGGAAATCTTTTTCTATCCGCTCAATGCAGCCTCGTGCTATTTTTGAATGGGACACAACCACATCAAATAATGCGCTATTTACATTTAATACCTTTCCTTTTAAAAACTATGTCGTTTGTGGTGGAGACGGAGTATTTACACAAGTTATCAAGCAAACGCAAAGTGCTGTAGATATATTATTAAAAAACTAAAGTGATTTATTTTTAATCACTTTGGACTTCCCGAACCACTTTCTCCGTTATCTGTAGCCTTAGTTGGTCTTTTATCTAATACCTTTTGCCACGAATGTCCTAAAATAGCTGTATCCAAAATGGTTTGCATGGGTGTTGTGGCCTTAGGTTCTTTAGCCTCTGGATTTGGTAAAGAAGTGCACGCACTCAAGGGATCTGTAATGGTTTTTACATCATGTTTAAACGCTGCTTCAGATTTTGAGACACTATATTGAAACACCAACTGTTCCAGACGCCTATTGATCAAACCTCCTAATCGATGCTGTAATTGTTTATAAAAAATAGCTTTTACACCATTATCTGAAGGCGATAGTAACTCCTTCATTGTTACAGGAGTAGGCTTTACCTCTTTTTCATTCTTGTCGGTAACAGGATTGCCTGCCTCATTAGTAGGGGCCGTATCGGATATTTCTGAAACATTGTAGCTTTTATTAATAGTGACATATTTTGTTTTACCATCTGGAAACTTTAACTCTAGTGCAGCAGATTCTAGTGTGTCTTTAAAGTCAAAACGAGTAAATTTTATTTCTTTTCCAGCGTATGAAACCTCAAATGCCTTGTTACTTTGCAAAACAACCCATCGTTTATTGATTTCATCTAATGTATATATAGAATCTTCAAAAAATTTTGGTTTTTCTTTATTGTCACCTATATCTTTATTTATTCTATCTAGCACGGCACTACACTTGAGATAACCACTGTAATCAGATGGTTGGTTTTGTGCAAAACCCACACCCATAGAAAACATAAAAACAACTGTGGCCATTGTGGCAACTTTAGTAAAATCATAGATCATAAATAAATCCTCTTATTAACCAATTTTCACATAATTTAAAATTGTTAGCAATAGCTCTCCGTAATATTTTAAACGCTCAAACAAACCCTATCTAATCACATTATTATTTGGTAAAATTCATGCATATTTTATGTTCCCATTTGTAAGAAACGGAAATTTAGACGTAGTTATAGTAGCGGGTCCTCACATCACTTGTTGGCCTTCGGTTGGAGTTAGGACACTTTCCTCTATTTGTTCGGCAAGTGGACTCAGTGTTGGTATTTATGGTGGTCCTGAACTCATGGTCAAAGGTGTACTACCACTTCATCAAACCGGCGGAATACTTTTTATAGAAGATACTCAGAAACGCATTCATAGATTGCATGCTAGATCCGTCATTAAAATTGCAGATAAAATACAATTTCCTCTACCCTTTGAGTGTTGGCATAGCGAAGGACTAATGTTACTTTCCACAATAGAAGCTCTAAATAAAACAGTTCTCCTCAATTGGACACCGCGCGTGGTTATATTGGGAACTTCAAATAGTGCACTCAGTTTTGGGTCTTTCTTGCTTAACTCAAAAAGCACAACAGAAGTTATTTGTTTAGAAATTTTTCTACAATGGGGAGCCAAACGCTACGAAGGATGGGAAACCGAAAAAAGAAGATTTGAAATTCTTGGCGGAAAAATCGTAGAGGGTAAACCCTTAAGCTTAACAAAGAAAACCGCACAAACTTGGGAGTTTGTGATACAAATAGGTGCTGATGCAAAAAATTTTGAGGTAAGTCGTGTTGTGTCAGCAGGGTCTTTCTATAAAAACAATGGCATTAAAGAATATCCCCCTGGTTCTCTCTTATTTGAATTAGAACAAACGGCACCACACACGCCTGAAAACAATATGGAAGGTTGGACACTAGAAGAAAAAAGAGCAACTATGCTTGGACTTAGAGTATCTAAAGCACTGTCTACTGAAGCTGGAAGCCAGAAAAAAGAAAACCAGTATCTTTTTAAAAAAACTAAAATACAATTAAAAAACATTTTTGATCATCATGACAAGCCCTGGTCTCCAACTTATCATGGCAAGTGGCTTTCTAAGGGCGACATGAAATTACTAAAAAGCTTCTCTGGCGTTCCACAAAAAGCACATTGTTTTAGACCAATAGCTACTATTGAATGCTTCGAGCACATACCGTGCAATCTGTGTGAAAAAGCATGTCCCGAGGGTGCAATTAAGCTAACAAAAGATAGGGATTCTGTTTTGACTGAATCCAAGTGTACGGGCTGCGGAATATGCTTAACTATTTGCCCAAGTCAATCAATAGCTCTAGTGCACGAAAAAGAAAATAACTCAATATCAGAAATAACGTTACCCACACAGGGGAGTTTTGACTTTAAAAGCGGCAATTCAATTACGTTGCTAAACAGAAGAGGCGAATCTTTGGAGTCCGGAAAAGTTCTTTCACATCAATTAACCTTACCGCTTATAAGGATTGGTGTGCCGACTCATCTTCTTTGGGAAACCAGGGGTTATAAAAAGAACGCTGCAGAACAACACTTTTTGAAATAAACCAACATCGAGTTGCTGATAACTTACTCTGTCAAGACGCAAGCTGTGGTTTGTGTGTATTAACTATAGATGGAACAAAAAAAATGGCGTGCCAAACTAAGGTGCGTCCACAGATGCAGATCAAGTTCCCCGATGTGCCCCAAACTAACCTATCACAATCATTATCAAAGTCGTCATCAAAGTCATTTGGCAAACCATCAGACATTGTACTTTGTCCTTGTACTGGTTTAACAGTAAATGAAGTTTTAGAAAGAATTCAAAACAGTAAAGTTAAATCTCCAGAGGCACTTTTTTCTGCGCTAAAAATCAGCGGGGGTCGTTGTCATGGATTAATTTGCAGAGAACCACTTAAGCAAATCTTTATGGAGAAACACATGGATGTGTCTGAGTGGATTGACTGGCATTTTCCCTGGTCAGATTGGAAACTAAACGCAGGGGATTAAGAAAATTTTCTATTTTTAAATTAATGAACTCTGGCAAATCCATTTGTGTGGAATGGCTGCCATGTTTAATAATCTCTAGAGAGCTGTTGGGTATTAATTGGTGCAAAAGCTCTTGTTGATGAAGCGGGATGACCTTGTCTTTTTCGCCTGCAATAATTAAAGTAGGTACATCAATTGTATGTAACCATTGTAAACAATCGTAACTTTCATAATCTTGCATAAGCTGTAGGAAAACTAAAAAATCAGTTTTAAAAACCTCCTTATAAAACCGTTTTATCTTTTCACTAGGAGTCAATGAAGAGTTAAATCCTTTCTTTTTGACTAAATTTAACAAAAAAGGATTCAGTCTCTGGAGTTTCCAAAAATTAGAAAATAGCAATGGAAATTTAGCGTTAGTTTTTATTAAAAGCTTAAACCATTTTTGAAGGTAATTTTTTGCAAACAGCGTTTCAAGAGGACCCTTTGGGGCTCCGTTGATTAATACCATGGCAGAAACGGACGAATGGTATTGTTTAAAAAACTCTAAAACAATATTAACGCCCATGCTATGACCCAAGAAAACAGCTTTGGGAATATTTAATTCCTTAAGCAATACTTTTAAATCCATAGCAACATGAGAAAGAGTTATTTTATCTTTACAAGCTGGAGTTTCAGAGTGGTTTTGCCCTCGGTAGTCCAACCAGATAACTTGATATTTTTGGCGAAAATATTCGAGTTGATAACACCAATGGAGACTTGAGCAAACCAAACCATAACAAAAGACTAAAGGCATTCCTTGTCCTTCGATTGTATAAAATAATTTGGTCCCATCAAAACTTTTGATATAACCGCGTTGGGCTAAAACCGAAGAGTGGTAATACACAAGTTAGTTTTATAGCATAAAATATTTTATGAAGCTGCGCCACCTGCGTTATTAGCCACGTTATTGGCCGCGTTATTGTGGCCAATAATTTTTTTAATGCTATCGGTAATGAACGCTTTATCCTTGGGGTTGGCTTTGCTGAAAAATTCGTAAAGTTTTTTCATTAATTCAAACTCTACTGGATCTGAAATTAATAAACTTGGACATTTGTTTGCAGCGTTTACCTTGCCCAAGCGAGAAGATAATTTTACTGCATACTCTTTTTCTAACAGTGTCATGACTTCTTCCTCAGCAACATTAAGTGCTTTGGTTAAAAATGTAACATGACTTGGCGGCAAAGGAGTAACGCCCCGTTCTACATTCGAAATGAATTGTGTAGTTACGGGAGGATCAAAAAGTTGTCCCAGTTCTTTTTGAGAAAGCCCTAGGTCTTCTCGTTTTTGTTTAATAAACTCACCAACTAGCTTTGGGTATTTTGATTCTTTCATAGTTAAGAAAAGATTAACTTAATAAATTGAATTAGTCAAGTATTTAGGTTTAAATATGTGTCTTTTCTGACACGTCTATGCAGTAGTACTTGCTTCTTTTTTAAAAAATAAAGATAACTAACACTAGCGTGGACACAGAATTTCTCTCTTATTTAGAATGGCCAAAATTTATAGACCTAGCAGCACACGAAGCATTTACCTTGCCCGCAAAATCAAAACTAGAACAGTTTAAAAACCAGGCAAACTTCGCTCAAAACATAGAAAGTGCAAAAACTTTTTCTCAAGAACTAGAAATTACCTATCTTCTCGAAAAAACAAGCCTTTGGACATCTCTCAAAGAACTAGCAAATCCAGACGTGGTCTTTGAAAAAATCAAACAAACAAAGACATTAGACCAAAAGGAACTTCTGCTCATAAAATCATGGCTCATAGCTATTGAAGCCTGGAGTCAACTACCACAAGACGAAATCAAAGGCTTGTATTTTAAAAAAACATTTTCTATGCTTTCTGATCCACTAGAACCCTTACGAATCATCGAAGATAAATCACTCAATATCAGCGAAATAACCGACAAACTTAAGCCGTACTTAGAAGAAATTACACAGAGTATTTCAATTTTGATTAATTGGGACGTTATTCAGGCAAAAGCACGTTTGGGCAAAAAATACAACGGCAAGCCTATCCAAATCACTGATGAAAAAATATTTGATCTAAAACAAGCCGCACATCCTCTGTTATGGTGGAACACTTCACATTCTGAAATTATCAAAAATGACATTTATTTCGTCCCACCAACTCAAGCACTACTTATAAGCGGGCCACACCTTGGAGGAAAAACAACATTATTAAAAGCCTTAGGATTTGCATGTATTTGTGCAAAAACTGGTTTTCCAATATCAGCTTCTGGTGCTCCAACCATTCCGTTTTTTAAGCAAATTTATTTTATAAATAAAACAAATTTTAAAGATCAAATTTTGCAGCTAAAAAACATATGCACAACCTGCAATAATGACAGTCTTGTTTTTTTGGATGATCAAATACTTAGCACCAATCCAGAAGAAGGCACTGCACTTGCAACAGCAGTTTTAGAGACCTGTATTAATAAGAACGCTACTGTGATCGCTACCACACACAACATATTTTTAATAAAACATTTTGTTTCTGATTCAAAAATACTACACGCAAGCTTTGGTTTTGACGATTATTTAAAACAAGTTGATTTTAAATTGAATATCACCGCTCCAGGGAGTTCATATGCACTAGAAACAGCTGAAAAACTAGGGTTGCCATCAGAGATTTTAGCGCTAGCAAGAAAATATTTATTGCCTGATCTAACAAAATTGACTTCGTTGCTTTTAAAGATCAAAAAGGACTCTGCAGTATTATCACTTGCCCAAAAAGAAGCTGAAAAACTAAAAACAGAAGCTGAAAAACTAAAAACAGATTGGTTAGAAAAAGCAAAAATATCTTTTCAGGAAGCCCTGGACCGAGCACGTCAAAAACTAAAAAGAACACAAGAACAAGCGCAAGATGCCGTTAGAGAGGCTGTAAAAAAACTTGATCAGATACACTCAAGAAAAGACTTAGACAATATGCGAAGCTCGCTTAATCAAACACTATCAAACACAATAAATAATGCAGAAGCAATTGTTTCTAAAGAAGCACCCCAAACCGAAGCATTGTCGCCTGAAAAACTGTTTGATTATCATATCGGCGAAAAAGTAAAACTCCCCAAATGGAATAATCTTGGAACCATCTTAGAAATAGTTGGAGATAAAGCAAAAGTAGCTGTAGGAAATTTACAACTTACATTGTTTTTGAATGAACTAGAGCCATGTGAGGAAAAAGAAAAAAACCAACCCCCTGCAGTTAAAATCACCAATCCGGATCAGATCGCTACTCCAATGCAAGAGCTTAATATAAGAGGCTTGAGATTAGATGACGCACTCAGAGAATTAGATCGGTATCTGGATCAAACATTTCGTTCTCAAGTTCTGACTGAAGTTAGAGTCCTGCATGGACTTGGCACAGGTGCCTTACGAGAAGGCATTAGGTTGCATCTGAAAACTTTGCCTTATGTAAAAGCATTTAGAGATGCCTTGCCGTATCAAGGTGGGGCAGGAGTTACGATTGTAGAGCTGGATGTTTAAAAGTTCAAGTTATACATGAGACGCACTGTTTCGTCGCTATTTTTTTGTTCTGAGTTCAAGTAATTAAAATTTCTCTTAATATCCAATGCGCAACTTATCTTTGATGATAATGGCTTTTCAAACGTTGCGGTAAAATTACTTGTTGTGGTTCCATAATTTATGGTTCCTTTTACATCAATAAGTGGTATCGAACGCGCAACTCCAATTGCAAATCTCTCTTCTTTCTGTAAGGCGTCATCTGGCTCTGGGAGCCAAGGATTTCGTTCCTTTGGAGCCTTCCCAACAAACTTAGCAGACCCGGTTAAAATAGGAGATGACAAGTTGAACTCTCCTTTTTGTTTTGAGAGATCTGATTTTATTTCCAACTCTGAATCTTTGAAAACATTTAACTTAACAGGTTGCCCCCTAAACAAAAACGCATACACACCAGCAATCAGTGCCGCTGGTTTTTTTAATGTTTTAATAAACGAATATCTTTTAGAAAACCGAGCTAGTCGTTTTGCCAGGTCGTTTAAGTTTTTTCCCTTCTGCTGTTCTTGGACATCCTCAAATATTTTTTTAGGCTGTGTTGCGAG
>JACQAU010000056.1 GCA_016194835.1 Deltaproteobacteria bacterium | reverse complement strand
AGACAGTGGTAGACCATGGTTAGTGCATTTTATAGCATTAGCGTCAGGTTTACTGGGTGGTTTTGTGACTTACCTGTGGTGCTGGATGTTTTTATTTATTTGCTATTTGCTGTACAAGCAGCTTCAAAATATAGAAAAAAGACTGTATAGTATTGAATATATCGATGAAGACCTTGTTATTTCATAATCTAAAAATAGGAAGAAACCCTAAGAATGTTCTTCTTGAGGTTGATTCTAAACGTGATCAATTGCTTTTTAAAAGTGGACTTTATCTCATAAGTGCACCAAATGGATATGGGAAAACTTCTTTTTTGCAAACCCTAGGTGGCCTTTTATTAGCTTTAGAGGGTGAAATTCTTTTCCAGCAAAAGCAACTGATTCCTGAGTTGCATGCGCTATATTTTTCTGAATATTTAACTGTGCCAAAATTTATCTTTCCTTCAGAGTGGATTGAGTTTGTTTCGAATAAAAAGTTTTCTTATGAAAGTCTAAAATCCATCATCCATGATTTTGCAGTAGAAAATGAAATGAAAACTTACTTAGGAATGTTAAGTCAAGGGGAAAGAAGAAAAATGATGTGGCTAAGCGCGCATTACTCTGAAAAACCCCTTTTGCTTTTAGATGAGCCACTGGATGGTCTGGATTTTGTTGGAATTCAAGCTGCAAGAAAATTGCTAAAAGAATGGAAAGAAAAAGAAAAAATTATTTTCTTAGTCGCTCATCAGCCTTCTGAAGTATTGGATCTTTGTGATGATATTTATGTGATTCAGGATAAAAAAATTTCTTCACTTGATCTAAAAGAAAAAACAACAGCGTGTTTTAGAAAAAAACTTTTTGAAACATACGAAAAAGAACTTAATTTGCGGTTAGTGGATTTCTGATGAAGAAGATAAAATCAATATTGCAGGTTTTTGCAAATAAGAGAATGTTTATAGTTTTAGTTAATGGCTTTACTTCAGGTGTTCCTCTAGCGCTTACTGCGGGCACATTGCAGGCTTGGATGAAAGATAAAAATGTAGATTTAACAACTATTGGTATATTTTCGCTAGTTGGTATTCCGTATACTTTAAAATTTTTATGGGCACCTGTTATGGATCGGTTTGTTCCAGCTTTTTTAGGCCGAAGAAGAGGCTGGCTGTTAATTTCACAAATAGCTTTAGCCTTTTTTATTGCAATGATGGCATCTGCAAAACCGTTAGAATCTCCGTTTGTGCTGGCATTCTTAGCAGTACTTGTAGCTTTTAGCAGTGCTAGTCAGGACATTGTCATTGATGCTTATAGAACAGAAATTTTGAATCCAGAAGAATTGGGTGTTGGAGCTGGAACATACATCATGGGGTATCGTATCGGCATGCTTGTTTCTGGCGCCGTTGCTTTGATCCTGGCAGATCATTTTTCATGGAAATCTGTTTATCTAATAATGTCAGGAACTATTGTTATTGGAATTTTGATGACATTTTTTTCGCCAGAACCAGAAGTAAGAGAAAAACCTCCTAAGACACTTTCAGAAGCTGTTATTTTGCCATTCGTTGATTTTTTAAAACGCAAGGGATCATTAGAACTTTTAGCTTTTATTTTATTTTATAAGTTGGATGTCATCATGACTATGGCACTAATGACACCGTTTTTAATGCAAATAGAATTTTCTAAAAGTGATATTGGATATGTTTTAAAAGGATTTGGTTTAGTGGCGACCATTGTGGGTTCACTTGTGGGTGGAGCATGGATGGTTCGTTTAGGAATGAAAAAATCACTTTGGATTTTTGGGCTGCTTCAGGGATTTTCAGGACTTTCGTTTGTTTTACTTTCATATTTGGGACACAATTATGTTATGATGATTACCGCATTGACTTTAGAAAATTTATGTAGCGGCATGGGTACTGCGGTGTTTTCAGCATTTTTAATGCATCTTTGTAATCAGAAATTTACAGCCACCCAGTACGCACTTTTGACGAGTTTTATGGCATTATCAAGAGTTTTTATGAGTGCTCCTTGTGGTTATGTGGCCGAACAGTTTGGATGGCATGCTTATTATATTACTTCAGTATTTATCGCTATTCCTGGTTTGATGTTATTAACGAGGTATGATCAGTGGCAAAAAACAGCTTAAATTTTTTAGAAAATTACACTCACCCTGACGAATTTGGCAAGTGGTTGGGTTATAAATTAGACTCAATTGATAAAAAAAAGCAGTGTGCGCACGTTAGTCTTACGATTAGAAAAGATCATCTTTCACCGGCCGGGAGGGTGCATGGTGGGGTGATCTCTTCTTTTTTTGATTTTGCCTGTGGAGCTGCAGTGTTTTCTACACTTGCTACAAAAGATTTTTGCTCTACGGTAGAACTAAAAGTAAACTATTTTATGCCACTTGGAGTTGGCGATAAACTAAGGGCAAAAACTCAAGTCATATTTCGTGGAAAACGACTTTGTGTAATTCACGGACTTTTGTATAGAACAGGAGAAAAAAAACCAGTTGCAATGGCTACAGCGACATTTAATGTTGTATCTGTTTAAGCTGTCAGATACTAATACAAATTTTTGTCTTTTTTATTTTGCCAATCTTGAAAAATTTTCAAAGCCTCTTTGCGCATTAATTGCTTAAGAGGCACTTTTCTTTGTTTCAACGGTCTTTTGATTTCATGATAAAGAAATTCATCATCAAAATTAATTTTAGCGGCATCTTTTCTAGAATTACCGTAATAGATTTTGCGAATACGAGCCCAATAAATAGCAGATAAACACATGGGACAAGGCTCGCAAGATGTATAGATTTCACAATCACTCAAGTCAAAATTGTTAAGTTTTTTAGCTGCTATTCTAATTGCTACTATTTCTGCATGAGCAGTGGGATCGTTAGTTGAAGTAACTTGATTCCACCCTTCAGCAACTATTTGTCCACGCCGAACAATGACAGCGCCAAAAGGTCCTCCATGTCCCTTTGTCATATGTTCCTTGGAAAGTTTTATTGCTTTTTGCATTAATTTTAGTGGTGATGGCATATTTTCTATGATTGCCTTTCGCAAAGCATAGCTACTCCGGTTGCATAGTCCACACCAAGTAGGTTTGTTAAAATTTTTGCGATAAATAACCTAATCATTGCAATGATTTTAGCAATTACTCCATTGGATGAATTTGTAAGGATTACGCGAAATGGCTGACACTTAAATCCTCGTAAACTCAGCATAGCCCATAAATCAGGGAGAGGATAAGATTTGACATGTGTGAAATCTGTTGCCCAAACCGCATTAATCGAATGTGCATTAGGGGTGGAAATAATTAATTTGCCCTTTGGATTTAGGATGCTTAATAATTTTGGCAAAAATACTGCAAACTCCTGAAGACTCATATGCTCTATCACTTCAAGTAATAGAACTGCATCAAACTTGAGACCTGATGCAATGACTGCGTCTAATGATTGAAAATCATACTGATAATTTTTAGAAATATCACAAGTTTTGTATTGTCCAATAAAATTGTTTTTTAGAAATTTACGCTTAAGTGATTGGTCTCCTGCGCCATAGTCTAGCACTAATTTTGAATTTTTCAGAAAATTGAAATATCGCATTTCCAATTCGTTCAATTGTTCGCTAAAGTGCCAACGCAACACTGGTCTGGTGCACGATGAGAATTCAGTTCTTTTTTTTAAAAACTCCCAATAATTATCAAAAAGGCTTTCCATGACTACCCCCACATGAAGTCATTATGATACAAATAACACACAAAGACAAACGTAAAACCGGCTAAGCTTATTATCTCACTGCTTGTAACAATTTAGTAACTTCTTGAACTTCTAGGCCGAAATTCTTAATGTACCAATCTTTTACAAAAGTAGGTGGGGTTGCAAACTCTTTCCTTAAGCATTTTCTCACACGGTTTCCTATGTAATTAAAATTTTTTGAATTTGAATCTTCAACACAATACGCTTCTTCCCATGCTTTTCCCAAGGTGTCTTCAAACTCTTTTGCAAACTGACTTGTTTTATCTTTTAGCCAATCTTCCCTGTTAGAGATTTTTTTGGGTTCCTTAGGAGAAAGTCCAATATCTGTCATGCGGATTTCACTCATGGTGTCTTCTTGTGTTACACGATCATTGAGATTCCATCGTATATCTTTTGATTCTACTAACGATTCGCCAGAAAGAGTTAAACCTAAAACTTGAGAAATTTTCCATGCGCCATATGGAAAATATTTTGTTATTCTTCTGGTTCTTTCCACTGGTTCTTTTATCCAATATTCTTCGTTTCTATATTTAGTTACTCTTCGTTCTTCGTAAGTTTTATTGATATAATTGTAATGAGACTCATAGGTATCATAGGGAACCTGTCTTGTTTTGCGAACATCTTCATAACTTACATATCGTTCGTCAACATAATATTCATGAACTAGCTGAATTGCTATCTTTTGTTGGTCATACTGATGTTCTCCGCTAGTCTTGGCAAGAAGTACCGATCTTCCCTGTGAGTGAAACCAAGGACTACGTTTAAAAGCATCAACTAACGATAACTGAAGCCCTGCAATCAATTCATTTGGATAACGCTGAATAGACACTGAGACATTTAAATCCCGAAATAAATTTTTAAATTTATTTTCTGGTAAGTCTCCTGATTTCTGATTCTTCATTTTGGGTAAATGCCACTTTTCCTTTGGGTTGCACTTTCCATTCGTCTTCTCGTTGAATGAGTTCTAACAATTGATGCGCGGCCCCCTCGGGATTACCAGACATACGTGTCATTCTGATCTGAATCAATTGACTTTCTATAATTTTCTCGTGAGCCTCTCTTAATCCTGCTACTGCCTCGGCATCACTAGGGCTAGATCTAAGGATTGACTCATAAGTTGCTGCTGCTTCTTCGTATGATTGATTTTCCATGTGTTTTCTTGCTCTTTTATGAGCAGATGCACAAGCAAGAGTGAATAATAATAAAACTATAATCAACTTATTACCAAAGTAAGATAATCGTGTATTCATATTATGAATTAATATTAAATTTTCTGAATAATGGCAATATCAAAGATCTATTTTACAACCCGTTTGTGCAAGCCCTTCATACTTACAAACTGGGTAGATTTGACTAAACCATCAGTGTCTTTCCACTGAATTGTAGTAACTCTGGTGATATGGTCAGTATCTATTTTTCCGTCATATGTAGTAGATTTAGTGGTAACTTGAGTTGCAAGAAGAACATTGGTTGGATTAAAGCCCAGGAACCAGAGTTCTCCCGCATCAAGAGTTGTGTGAAAGGTCCAATCATTTTCTGAAAGTTTCTTGAAAGAAACAGGTTTGCCATTGATTTCATAAAATCTATCCCCTGCAGACCCATCTGGGTTTGTAAAATAGCCTTCAATAAATTTCGATGTGCGAGTTGTACCATCATGAAAAGTCATGACGTCTGTGATTTCTACAAAAGATCGTCCAGTTTTTTCGATTGGGTTTTCAGCAGTTAGGACATCAGTCCAGGTTGTTTTTTCGACCACCTTACCAGCAGAAGTTCCATAAAGAGTCCACTGACCGTTATATTGTCCTACAATTTTTTTCGTGGCCTCTAATGCTGATTCACCTGTGTAGGCAATTGAGGTTATCAATAGTAGGCATAGTGCAAGTAGGCATAGTGCAGGAATTTTTTGCATGTGCGGCATTTTATCGACATGATCATTATTGGTCAATGTAATAAACTTTTAATAAAACTGGACCCAGAAGGTATTGCATATCAGAGATTGCAGTAGGTTTTAAATGCAACTCTCAGATTATTATTGCTCTCTATCACTTTCTTTCTGTGTAGTTTCAGCAGATCCTGCTTGTATAGATGAGTGACCACTGTCTTTTTGTTTTGCGGTTGTAGAGCCTGGGTGTGCTGCTTCTATTTTTCCTAAGGCTTCTGCAGCTACTTGGCGAACACAATACTCTTCATCTTTCAAAGCTTCAATAAGTGCAGGAATAGCTGCTGGGCCTTCTATTTCACCTAAGGCTACTGCAGCTGCATAGCGAATATCTTTATCTTGATCTTTTAAAACTCTAATAAGTGCAGAAATTACTACTGAGCCTTCCATATCAATCTTGGTTGCTATGTCAATAGAATCAAGCACCAGATATGGATTAAAATTTTTATCTTTAAGCATATGATTCAGCACAGAAATAGCCTTTGGTGAAGTAGGATATGGATTGTCTTTATTGTTAAAAATTTTATTATTGCTATAAATCTCATAAAGATTGCGAAATAAAATATCTCTTTCAGTTACAACATCTACATTATTATCCTTACTATTATAATCCTCATATAAAACATCCCAGAAAAGTAAAGCTACTTTTGAGATTAGTTTTGCGTCAGTGATCGTAGCAAGTTCTCTGACAGCTACTAAACGGTCATTACTTGTAAACTGCACACGATTTTCAGTGTTCTCCTTATGTTGTAAGTTTTGTGTGCTTGGTAATTCTTCTTCTTTATCTAATTTGCTGACTGTAGTCGGGTTTGTATTTTTAACACTCAGAATATCCGTGAATTGCTTTTTTACTTGTAAAACCTTTGACCATAAAGCATATTTTTCTTTGTCATCAATAGAAAAATATTTTGTTTTTGAACTAAGTAGAGAAATAAAATAATCACGATTATTATTGTCTTGTTCAGTTAAAACTAATTTCTTTAGTATTTCCTTAAATCTATTTTTAAGCTCTAGGTCTTTTGTATCTTGTAATGCTTTTTCTAATTCATGGACTACAATCCGGCTTGCGTTATTAGCAGTCAAGACATTCGTATTTGATCCTAATATCTTAACCAAAAGAGAAGCTAGCTCATTATGGTTCTTATTTTTTATTAACTCAAATATTGCACTATAATTGTCATGACGCTGCGAGTCTGAACTATCAGACATATTATTTATTACTTCTGTTAAAAAGCTCTCTTTTTGGTTGCTCTTCCACACAATATCCATAAATGCTTCACGAAAACCTGCTAGTTTTATTTTGTCAGACTCTTGTAAATTCACACCTTTACGTAAGGAATTATAAGCATTTAAGATCACCTGCAAGGCTTCAGTGTCAGGTGCTGTCTTTTCTAGTGCACTTTCTTTTTTTAACAACTCTGGTTTATTTTCTGGTAACTCTTGCTTAAATGCTCTTAAAATCTCTCTTACTACTTTAATTTGTTCCTGATTAATTGTAGCTGGTACTCTTTCGGATAGTGCTTTCATTATATCAGCAAAAAGCTGTGCTTTATTTTGATCACTATTTTGAGTACTATTTTTATCGCTTAGAATTTCTTCATTGCCTCTTAATTCCTTCAAAAAATCCACATACTTTTTAATAATCTTTTGATTTAATACTTCATCCTGTGATCCGTTGAGTTTTTTTCTAAAATCAATCCAAAACTCAAGTTTTTCTAGTGTCTCGCCATCATTTACCGTTATTTCATTTAACACCATTCCTACTGTGCTCTTTGTCTGATGCTTGTCGTTATTTATAATTAAAGTTAAAGCTTTTTTAAAAGCGTCTGTATTGCTACCTAAAGTATTAAACAAATAATATACAGCTTCTTCTGCCTGTTTCCCTTGTGGTGCAAGCTCTCCTAAAGCTTGAAATACAGTTTCTTGTGTGAGCTTATCTGTGATTAGTGGAGGAAGCGCTTCTTCAATGTCATCCGAATTCTTAGAAGTATTATCTATTGTAATCTAGCGATAGCCCAAGAAACCATTTGGTCATTAATTATAGCTTGCAAAAAAGACTGTGGCCATGGTTCATTTTCTGTTTGTGTTGGTTCCTTTGCTATAGCTGGATATAAATACAAGCTAAAAATAAAAGCACACATTAAAAATAGAACTCTCCATAACACTTTCTTGTGCACTATCTCGTGAAATCTTTTTTTATTATTTTTTCCAATCATAAAATAGACTCTCCATGGTTATAATTAGAGGCAAGAACTGTGCCAGGCTAGGGCGTGATGACCGCATTTAAAAACCAATGATTAAAGCTATACAATTTCAATAAGTTATGTTTAAAGATATGTGAATAATATAAGCAATCATTTTTTACAAAACCGTTATTTTTCGTTTAACTTTTTGACTACTGCAAATTACTTAAACATGTAAAGTTTTTTAATTCACTATCCCGTCCTCAAAAACAATACGTCCACCCATAATTGTCATTTTTACTTTTCCACGAAATGTTCTACCAAAAAATGGGGAGTTTTTGCTTTTTGAGCGATTAAGTGCCTCGCTAAATGTCCATTGTTCGTTCGGGTCTATAATCGTAATATCAGCCTGAGAGCCTTTTTTTAGAGTACCATATTCAATTCCTAATAATTTTGCAGGCGCAATAGTAAGAGACTCAATCCATCTTTTTAGTGGTAAAATTTTTTCTCTCACTAAACCTAAAGTCAAAGGCACTGTGGTCTGAAGACCTATAATGCCATTAGCAGCTTGATCAAACTCCAGAGCTTTTTCGTTAACACTGTGTGGAGCATGGTCCGAAGCAATAATATCAATATATCCATGAGCTAACGCTTTTCTTAATGTTAAGACATCTTTTTTTGACCTAAGTGGCGGAGCTACCTTAAAATTCGTGTCATAATTTCTGATTTCCTCTTCCGTAAGCGTCAGGTGATGAGGACTGACTTCTGCAGTAACCAAAAGTCCTTCATCTTTTGCTCTTTTCAGATGCTCCAACGCAACAGCAGTCGAAATATGTGCGATATGAAGACGCGATTTGGTCAAACGACAAAGCGCAATATCTCTAGCCACCATGATTTCTTCTGAGGCTTGTGGATTTCCTCTCAACCCGAGCTCGGTAGAAAAAATACTTTCATTCATCACCCCTTGCCCTACAAGACTAGAGTCCTCAGCATGATCAATAATCGCCACTCCAAATGCCTTGGCGTAATCCAAACCCTTTCTCATCAGATACGAATTCATTACAGGAATGCCATCATCACTAATGGCTTTAGCTCCCTCTCCAATCATGCCTCCAATTTCTGCAAGTTCCTCACCCTTTAACCCTTTGCTTAAAGCTCCCACAGGAAAAACTCGACATGAGGCCGATTGTCTTGCTTTCTCCCGAATATACGCAGTAATAGACGGGCTGTCGTTAACTGGCAACGTATTAGCCATACAGGCGATCGAAGTAAACCCACCCGCTACGGCAGCTTTCGTTCCTGTTTCTATTGTTTCTTTATACTCAAAGCCAGGTTCCCTCAAATGAACATGCACGTCAATAAGACCAGGTAAAACCCAGAATTTTTTAGCATCAATTATTTTTAATCCACGAGATACAGGGATTTTACCAGGCTTTTCTAAAGCTTTTATTTTTCCATCTTCGACCAATACATCTCCTGTAAAGTCAATGTCTTGAGCTGGATCTATTATTTTACCTCCACGAATGATAAATCTTTCAATCATTATATTTTACCCATATTTTACCCATTCTTCATATTCTTTTGGCATACATAAGGCTGCTAAAGCAGACATTCTAACTAAAACTCCATTTGCAACTTGATCCAAAATCACAGACAAAGGGCCATCTGCAACCTCTGACTGAAGTTCGACCCCCCGATTGATAGGCCCAGGGTGCAAAATAATTGCTCCTTTTTTAATGAGCTTTGCTCTTTCTGCATTAATGCCCCAAAACTTGGCATATTCGTTTAGTGTTGGTATTTGCATTTTATTTTGTCTTTCGAGTTGTATGCGCAATGCAACAATAACATCTGCCATGTTTAAAAAATCTTCTAATCTATACGAATAACTAACACCTAAACTCTCTGGCTCTGGAGGAAGCAACGTTGGAGGCCCACACACAGAAACCTGAGCTCCTAATTTTTTTAATAAATGAATATCAGAACGAGCTACACGACTGTGAGCAATGTCTCCTATTATAAGTATTTTTTTCTTTAAAACAGAACCAAGTTTTTCTTCGATTGTAAAAACATCTAACAAAGCTTGTGTTGGATGTTCATGGAACCCGTCTCCAGCGTTCACAACAGGAATATTAACGGCATCGGCTAATACCTTTGGACTCCCAGCGGAAGCATGACGAACCACAATACAACTCGGTTGCATAGCTTCGATATTTCTTGCTGTGTCAATAAGACTTTCTCCTTTTTGAACACTAGAAGTCGTTGCAGTAAAATTTAAAACACTTCCGCCTAATTTTCTTGTGGCAATTTCAAAAGAGCTGCGCGTGCGGGTAGAATTTTCAAAAAAAAGATTTGCCACCGTTTTTCCATTTAAAAACAAAGGAACGCTCTTGGCTTGAGCTAGTTTTTTTGCTCCTTTTAATAGATAGCGAACTTCTTCTTTGTTTATGTCTTCTATAGCCAGTAAGTTATTTTTCATTAGCATTTTAATAAATCCATAATTAGCATCTTAATAAATCCATAATTAGTTAATTCTTCGCAACATCCGATCAAAACGAACCCGATAAAACCATCCTGTTTCTTGAGATTCTTGTTTTGGTGTAATAGAAAGCCAAATTAAACGCGGTTTACCTTTTAATGACGCAGCAGGCACGAGACCCCAGCTTTTTTTAATCTTCGTTGTGATTTGGGATCTGAAATCTCCAAGTACAAATACAGTATATTCTGGAACTTTGACAGATGGCATATCATCCATTATAGGTTGTTCAATGCAAACAGAATAAACAGTATCTAAAATTTTTTCACTACTGCAAAGATTATTTACTTTAGATTCAGGTATTTTAGATTCAGGTAAATCTAGCGTAGTTCCATTCATAATTACATGACCCGATCTTACTTCAATAAGATCTCCAGGTAAACCAACAACCCGCTTTATATAA
>JACQAU010000055.1 GCA_016194835.1 Deltaproteobacteria bacterium | reverse complement strand
TCACTCTGCCTGGCGAAATCTTATGTAGCAGCACTTTATCATTCATAAATTTATTTTGCATAAATTTATTTTGAAGCTCAATCACTAATTCCGTCAAGTGTTTATATGTTTTAACGCCACTTACCTCTAACAAAATTCTATCTGACCCTTCTTGCAATTGATTGGCTTGAGTAAAATCTAATTTTTGATTGAACTCTAAAAATGCCTGAGCAAGTAAGCTAAAAACAACTTCATTAAAATTACCAACTTCAGTGGTATCTACCTGGAACTGAAATTTTTGATCTAACAATGGCACTTGCGCAAAATGAAACGCGGCTGAGACAAGATAACGCGCTTCGTCTTCGTGTGCGGCTTCATCTTCATTCGTTAAAAGCTGCTTGAATTGAAAAAACACTCCCCCCATAGCTTTATTTTTTGCGATATTTTCAATTATAAATTCGTCTAAGTCATTACGTTTTTTTTTATTCTCTATCCAAACTGGTTTAAAAGCTCTTCGTTCAAACACTGATGAAATAAAACTCTTAAACATTGCCTCGCTTTCTAAACAAACAGTGCACGCTTGATCTAAATCAAATAAAATAATTAGAGGAAATTCTGTACCCTTAAAAATATTTTTAGCTGAAAACTTTAGATGACCACGAATACTTTCTATATCAACTTCTGCACTTAACCCTTGTGCCTGACGTGTATAATTTTTTATAAACCGTTCTGGGAAAACAATAACTTCTTCTTTAAAAATTTTCACCTGCCACGGATCAAGAACACCTAGCTTTTTTTGCACGTTATCAAATTCATTTTGAAACTCAGTTTGAAATTTTTCCTGCGCAGCACATATTGAAAAAAATAAAATACTTAAAAAAACAATAATCTTTCTTTTCATCATATAAATTGTATCACATCCTTACCAAATAGTTTTTCAATAAAACTTACAAATTCAATACAAGGTCTTACCCTAAATGTCTTTGGCAAAGCTATACCGACTTGAGCTTGATCGTTAAAAAATAAAATATGCAATTCGCACGCACCACGATATTGCAACAAATGCCTTTTTAACTCCCTGAGTTGTTCCGAAGCAACGCGGCTTAAATGTAATTTTAAAATCATTTTCTGTACTCGTTTTTCATGAGCTTGAGCCAAGTTCATCAAATCTCTTGCAAAAACTTTAGGTATTTCCTCCCTAGTATCTAATTCACCACTCACTAAAACAGGCTGCGCTTCGGCCAGTAAGGCGCGAATCAGCTCCTGATGAGTCTGATATGCCTCGCTAAAAAAAATAACCTCGACACTTCCATACAAATCTTCTATCCTTACAAAGGCCATTTTAGAGCCTTTTTTGGTAGAAATCTCCTTAAAATTACTAAAAATACCTGCCAAATTGATTTCTTTCCTTAAACGATATTTATAGTCTTCAAAGGAGTTTGCACTCTTTGGCGCTGGAGCTGGCTGTGATTTGGCATGTAGTATTATTTTTTCCGTGTTCCACTTTAGCCATTCGTCACAAACCCTTTGCCAAGTGTCCATTGGGTGACCAGAAATATAAAACCCCACCACTTGTCTCTCCAAAGATAACCGTTTTGCCAAGGGCCAATCTTCTTGAGCTTTAAATAAGCCTTCTTCTGAGATCCCTAGTTTTACCTCTTCGACCTTAAGAGAATCAAAAAAAGAAGATTGCCCCAGTTCTTTTTCTACTTGTTCTTCTGCAGCATATGACAACAAGCTCTCTAAAGAATTAAAAAGTGTTGCACGGTTGACCGTAGTGACACGATCAAAAGCGCCAGATAAAACCAGAGCTTCTAATACTTTTTTATTTACTTTTCTGGTTGAAACACGTTTAGAAAAATCAAAAATACTTTTAAAAGGTGAAACTTTAGCCTCTAAAATACTTTCAACAGCTATACCCCCTACTCCCTTAATGGCTTCTAAACCAAAACGAATTGCTTTTTTACCATCCGGCAGTATTTCGACATTAAATGACTTTTGTGAGGCATTAATATCCGGTGGTAAAACTGGGATCTGGTGTGCTTTGGCATCTTGAATATATTTTGTTATTTTATCTGTATTATTTATTTCAGTCGTCATTAGAGCAGCCAAAAACTCGGCTGAAAAATGAGTTTTTAACCATGCTGTTTGATACGTCAATAACGCATAAGCTGCTGAATGAGATTTATTAAATCCGTATTCGGCAAACTTTGCCATCAAATCAAAAATTCCTTCGGCTTTTTGTTGTGCCAATCCATGACGTACCGCACCTTTGACAAAAATCTCACGATTTTCTGCCATTTCTTCTGTTTTCTTCTTTCCCATCGCACGTCGCAAAATATCAGCTTGACCCAAACTATAGCCCGCAAGCTCCCTGGCAATTTGCATAACTTGCTCTTGATATAAAATCACGCCATATGTGTCTTTTAATATGGACTCTAACGCTTGTGCTTCATAAGCAATTGGTTTTTTGCCATGTTTTCGATCAATAAAATCATCAACCATACCAGAGCCTAAAGGTCCTGGACGATAAAGTGCATTAATTGCCGTTAAATCCTCAAGTGAGGTTGGCTGTATACGACTACACAAATCTTTCATACCTGAGCTCTCAACCTGAAACACACCATCCGTGTCTCCAGAACTGATTAATGCAAAAACCTTGGGATCTGAATAATCAATTTGACTTAACTCCACACCGGTTAGTTTTACTGCATGATCAATCACGGTTAGAGTTTTAAGACCCAAAAAATCAAACTTAATAAGTCCAATTGCCTCTGCAGAATCTTTATCAAACTGAGTGACTAAAATACCATCCTTACCAACATAAAGTGGACAGTACTTAACAACAGGCTCTTCAGTAATAATGACACCTGCAGCATGAATCCCGGCATTGCGATATAGCCCTTCGAGCTTTAAAGCGTAATCAAAAACTTTTTTTACTTTTACATCTTGTTCTATTTTTTCTTGAAGTCTCGGCTCTTTTTCTAGAGCATCTTTGAGTGTAATATTAAGTTCTTCTGGAATAAGTTTGGTCAACTGATCCGTATCAGAAAAAGAAAACCCTAAAACCCTACCGACATCTTTTACTACGGCACGTGGTTGCAATTTACCAAATGTTATTATTTGAGAGACATTTTGCTCTCCATATTTTTTTGATACGTAGTTAATCACCTCTGAGCGCCTATCTTGGCAAAAATCAATATCAAAATCAGGCATACTAACACGTTCAGGATTGATAAACCGCTCAAAAAGCAAATTAAACACAATGGGATCTATATCAGTAATGTTTAATGCATATGCCACCAGAGATCCAGCACCAGAGCCTCTGCCAGGTCCCACAGGAATACCTTGGCTCTTAGCCCAGTTGATAAAATCAGCAACAATTAAAAAATAACTAGAAAAACCAGTTTTTCCAATCATTACTAGTTCATCTTCAAGGCGTAGACTATACTGCTCTTCTATATTATTTTTTAAATTTAAATTATCTCTATGTTTTTTAAATTGAGACTGATGCAGTCTTGTGACTAATCCTTTTCGTGCCTGTTGGCATAAGTAGTCATTGAGATCAGTGTTTTCATCCAAATCATCTGCTTTGAAATGTGGGAGATGGTATATGGTTTTACCTTTGTCATCCTTAAATTTGAATTTCAATTGGCACTTTTTTGCAATTTCTACGGTTTGCTTGGCCGCTCCCTCAAATTTTGTAAAAGCTGCATACATTTGACTGGGAGACTTGAAAGAATAATCTGCTGGAACCAAACTTTTTGAACGCTGAAGATCTAAAGTCCTACCGTGTTCGATACACTGCAAGACTTCATGTGCTTCAGCGTCTTCAGATTTTAAATAATGACAATCACTAGTTGCCACACACGCAATACTTAAGTCTTTTCCTAATCGATAAAGCGTTTCATTCACTAAATCTTGTTCAGGTAATCTGTTATCTTGCAGTTCTAAATAAAAATCGTCTTTAAAGCACTCTTGTAACCACTTAGCAGATTCAATCAAAGACTCTTCATCTTGAGATAATATATGATAAGAAAGTTCGCCCTTTAAACATCCAGAGAGTGCAATTAACCCTTGACTGTAACGTTCTAAAGGCTCTCTTGTGACGTAGGCTTTTACAAAACCAGTTTGTTCTTTTTGATTCAAAAAAGCTTGCTTATACGACTCCGTTAATAACTGGCATAGATTTTGATATCCTATCAAATCCTTGCAAAGAAGTACTAAATGGAAAACACGTGGTTTAAACTGCAATGCAGCTTCTTTTTTTGTATTAGCTAATATTCCGTGAGGAGCGTAAAAAACTTCACAACCAATAATCGGTTTTATTTTTTTTTTAGTTGCTTGCGTATAAAAATCATTTACACCAAACAATTGGTGGGTATCTGTTATAGCAACAGCATTCATGCCCATTTTCGGCACTTCCTGCATTAGATCTTCAATACGAATAGCGCCCTCTAAAAGGCTGTACTGTGTATGGACATGAAGATGAACAAAATTCAATCCTGACTCTTCCATTGCATTGTTATTAACTAAATTGCGTAATAAAAGCCAATGATTTGATACAGCGCAGAGCGCACATCATCCACCGACTAATACTACTATGTGTGGGGCATAAAGTACACCCAAATAACGCGTTCCACCAAATGCCTTTGGCGCTTCGAACAAGGCAAGTTTCTCGCCAGGTTTGGGCTTTTTATTTCTCATAGAAACATAAGCTTTGATTTGTTCTCCATCTTGTTTTTGTATGCATATAGGCACGAGGCAGAAAAAATACGAAAAAAAATCATTTGGCAACCACGAAGGTTCAGTTACCATACCTACGCACAATGCTTTGCCGAGTTGGATTTTTCTTGCAACACGTTTATAAAATCCACTCATCAAATCTATTACAAACAAAATAAAAATAATAATAGCAATAAATGGAAAAGCAGAAACGGCAGTTCCTATATAAGTTTCTGTCCAATAGCTTTCACACTGTTTTTTATGAAACTCACTTACTACCAGATTGGATTGGCAAATCTCTGGAATATGAGTCCAAGAATCTACAGTCCGTCTCCACTGTAATACCGAAGGCAATCGACCTTCGACTTTAATTTGTGATTGCGGAATTACAGTAGATTTTGAGTAATAATCTTTTACAAAATGGGATGTTGCAATTGTACCCATAATAAAGAAGCTAGTTAAAAAAATAATACTAAATGGAAGCAACATCCGCCTAAAAAAAACAACCCACGGTACTATTAAATATTCGTGCATAAAAATACTAAAAAATTATATTAAGCTCTAAACATTTCTTCTCTGAAGTAACGCATTGTGTGCACGTCTCATATTATCGAGCTCTTGTTCATGATTTTGTGTTGTGACACGTTCGCGTTCTTTCATCTGTTGCTCTTGCTGGGCCAGTTTTTGCTCATAAGCTTTTGTTAAGTCATCAACTTCTCTGCGATGTGCCCTATCCTGGTCTCTGATACTTTTATTACCATCCTCCTTGATTGAATCAATCATAGCTTCATAATCACTTTTTTGATCTGTAAATTTTTTCTCATATTCTCTTATCATTTCATTTTGTTTTGCAGCATATTCTCTTTGAGCCATGCGCATCTGAAAGTCTTTGTCCAAACGTATTTCTTGTGCTTTTGCTCCAAGCTCTGCTTTTGTCAACTCTAGTAGTTCTTCATACTGTTTTTTTTGTTTATTTAGAACCGAAGCATAATTATTATTGAGATTATCGGTTTCACGGTTATGTTCATCTTCCTTATTTTTAAGTGTGTTTTCCTTTAAGAATTCTAAATCCTGCAAGTGATGCATGAAATTTGCTCGGTCTTCTTGCGTTTGAGAAGCATGTTGTTGACTCAAACTATTTTCTTTGCTTTGATTTTCAGAGTGCAAATCATATAGTCTTTGAGATGACTCTCTTTGAATTCGATCCAAAGCTGCCTCATTTGAGTTTCGTTCTGCCTGAAAGGTTTTTTCATACTCTTTGACAATGGATTGTCGCAAGTTGGCTTCAGCAGCAGGAGGAATTGCAGAAGTATCCCCTGTGTTTTTTCTATAATTTAACTCTTGTTCTAGTAATTTTATCTTATCACTACTGGCTTCGTGTACTTGTGAAAGCGTGTCATTATAAGCTTTAGCTTGTTCTTTGAGAGCATTTTCACGATCATCTTTCATTTCTTTTATTGTTTTCTCATTAGTTATATCTGACCTGTCCCGCTCCTGTACAAGTTGGTTTTGCAACTGATTATAGTTTTGTTGAAAGGCATTTGTCAGATCTTTTCTTGCAGTGTGATTCTCTAAATTTTGTTTTAAAACTAGATTCGTAAAATGTGAATCTTTTTCTTTAAGTGCCTCGTTTTTCTTTTGAATTGAGACTTCTTCTGTTTCATTTAATTTTCTTTTTAAATCAGCAATTTCGTCTTCATAGCCTTCTTTGATGGATTTTTCTCGCCTTAACCAATCACGTTCATAATCACTAATTGCTTGTTGTGTGACATTTGCTTTTTCATGTTTAATGTGGGATTCGTTGTCCAAATAACTGCTTATCTGGTCTCGCAATATTTGATTATCCACACGGGCACCGTCTTTGGCTTTATTGACTATAAGCTGTATAGTGTCTGAAAAAGCTTTTTGCCGGTCATCAGCTCGCAAATCATCCGTGTCTTTTAACTTAGTCAATTGTTTTTCATGATCTTTTTTAAGTTCATCTACCGAGTGATTTGTTTCTCGACGATTATAATTTGCTTGTTTCATCTGATCATCGACTAGATTTTGATATTGTTTCTGAACATCGCCTAAATATCCATCAAAAGCAGATTTTTTTTCTTGCAAATCTTGCGAATAAATTTCATTAAAAGAATCTCTTTGTGTACTCAATGCTTTCTCTAAATCTAACTGGTGCTTTTGATTTACGTCTTCAGAATGTTTAGTATAGACACTTTCTGAATCCTCAAGAAGTTTTTTGTCGTTTTTATGTATATCAGTCCAACCTTGCTCTGCTGATTTAAATTGCTGTTTTAACACATCAGCTTCATTGCCCTGATATCGTCCATACTTATCATATGTTTCGTTTTTAATTCTTGCAATTTCATCGTGATTTTCTGTTTTTGCTCTTGTCAGTGTTTCTTCTAGATTATTTCTTAGATTCTGAACTGTTCTATCCATCTCCGCATCTTTTTTCCGCAATTCAGTTTGATAATTATTATCTAGTTCTTGCACTTGTTCATCTTGATTTTTTTTATGTTTTTGAGCTTGTGCATTTAGTTCGTCTTCTAGCTCTTGTAGTGTTTGACGGTAATACTGATAACCCCCGTCAGTGGGCGATACACTGGACATATACTTAACTATTATTTTGCAGCAATTACAAAGTTTTTAAATAGGTATTTTTTTCCGAGTGATTTTTTTGTTTATCTTCAAATAAATTTAGACCTAGCAGTATTTCTCTTTCCTGTGCTTGCCCCCAAGAGCATAGTCCTACAATACTTTGGACTAAAATAATAGCAATACCAGTATGAAAACAAACACAAATTCCAAACGCACAAGGCTCCGTGCCTGGATATAATTCTCCAATTACAGGCACCCAGGCGCCATTAATGTTCATAATTTGCCTACCTGCAATTTCCATTTGTGTAATAACGAATTTTACATTACTTAACGGAAACCATGAAAGAAATTCTTCTTTATTTGCAACCATTGCAACAAGCAATCCCCGATCTGACAAAGTCTGACAAAAAAATGGCTCTTTTATAGTTTGTTTATAGGATTTATACATGTTTTTAGTGAAGTCATTACTAAAAGAATCCAGTGACGGAAAATTCACGTCATCTCTATCTAACCACAGCAATGACTGAGACGATTTTTCAGAAGATTGGCAAGAAAGTGTAGCCTCTAACCTTTGCAGCACTTGTACTATTGACCTAGCATCAGGGATCATACTTGCAGTTCCTTTTAGTGAGTGAATAATCTGAAAAAAACTAAGCAAAGCTTGCGGGTGTATTTGTTTTATTTTAGCCAATTTTTTGACATATTGGTCGCCTTCATACCAAAGACGATCAGCGTCTATTAAAAACGAACGCAGTATTTCAGCATTTTTTTTTAGCATGATCAATACTTACCTTCGGTAATTCAAAGGTGGATGTTTAGCCACAGGGGTTGGGTCAGCTATTAGTAATCGTTTTTATATAACAGCCGCTGCAGCAAATAAACTTGTAATTAGCAGCTTGCCTACAGATGACTGGATTGCTGGCGTTCCAAATAGCAAGTCAGTAAATGTTTATGTCACAGATTACTATGGCAATATCAAAGGTAATGCCTCTAACTCAATCACTATGTCATTAGTTGATGGGCCTGGAACAGGAGCCACGCTTACAACTTCTTGGATGTCGACCATACAATCCACAGGCGGAATGGCTCGTTTTTATAATCCTAGCGTAGATATAGCCGGAAGCGGTTACACACTCTCGTTAACGGCCAGCGGCCTAACTTCAGCAGTATCAGATCCATTCAATGTCATTATTAGCTCAAGCCCTGTCCATTATTATCGCTTTAATGAAACAAGTTATAACGGAACATCAAAAGCAGTACTAGATTCTATCACCACAACTGTAAAATCTGCTACCACTTTTAATGGCCCTACATCGGTTGCAACAGGCATAAACAGTACAAGAGGAATATCTTTTGATAGCTCTTTATCTCAGTATGTAAAAACAGCAGCAAACATCGGAATCACTGGAGCATCAGCCAAAACATTTACAGCATTTATTAACCCAAGCACTACAAGTCAAATTGGAACAATTATTAGCCATGGAACCTATGGAGCGAGTGCATATTTTCAGTTGGCATATTATTATGACACTCTATATTTTCAAGGCTACGGTAATGATGCTCAAACAGCAACTTTAAGTTTATCTCCAGACACCTGGTATCACGTAGCTATCACTTATGATGGTAACTATATAAAGATTTACTTAAACGGAACGCTTGTAAATTCCACATAAAACTGCAATTTTTTATCTCTTTTTGCCAGCATACCTATACTTTTGCTTTGATACACGCTTGAGTGGTTCTCGAAGACTAGGATGATCTTTTAACGAAGGTAGTTTTTCTTGATACCTGTCTTCTAAGTGAGCAAGACGACTCAAATCATTATCAAAATTGGGTTCTAGTTCACGTCTGGCTTGGATTTCAGATAAATTCTGATACAGTACGGTGTCATTTGTTATTTTACTGCCCTTAGGCACTGATCCTAAAGCAAAAGCCACCGTTAAAATCCCAATTAGTGCTCCACATATGAACCAACTTATTTTTAAAACTCTTTCTTGCATTTTGCACCCTTTCTCAAAACTATCTACTCTCTACCCCTCTTTTGCTCTACATACCAATCTGCGAACACTCCTATGTTTCACAAATGCGCCAAGATGTATCAGCAAGATAGATGCCAATCCCTGGTTTTTAATAACTACTTGAAATTAAAAGGAAATTATAATTTGATGCCTAAAAAAGGCCACTAAAATGTGTATAACTTTTAGTCAGTGTAAAAAACAGTGACACCACCTCTGTTCATTGCCATAGTCACAATAATATATGCAATCAAAACCACCAATACGCATTATTAACGCTAAACAAAACAATTTAAAAAATATTAGCCTCGAAATCCCAAGCCGAAAAATGACCGTAATCACCGGAGTTTTGGCTTTTGACACTCTTTACGCAGAAGGACAAAGACGCTTTATCGAAAGCCTGTCTACTTATACTCGTCAATTTTTACAAAAAATGCCAAAACCAGATGTAGATCAAATAGAAAATATTTCTCCCTCAATTGCACTTGAACAAAAAAATCATGTTGTTAATTCACGCAGCACAGTTGGCACACAAACAGAAATTATCGATTATTTTAGATTATTGTTTGCAAAAATAGGAAAAACAATCTGTCAAATTTGTGGAGGCACTGTCCAAAAATTAGAATCTCAAAACATCCTGGAACAGACACTCAAGTGGCTTCCAGACCGAAAGGCACTCGTATTGGCTCCATTACTAATAGAAAAAACAAAAGCCAAATCAACAAAAAAATCCACTACAAAACATCTTTATGACTCTGTTTTTGAAATTTTAAAAGAACAGGGGTTTTCTCGAATTTTCATTAAAGACAAACACGGCAAAGGCGAAATTTGTCTCATCGAAAACATATCAGCAAAATTTGTAAAAAACATCAATCCAGATTCAATACTACACATAGTTGTTGATCGACTTAAAATAACCTCTGAAAACAATAAAGACATACGCTCAAGAGTTTTAGACGCAATCGAACAAGCTTTGGCAATTGGTAAGGGAAAAATTCTATTTTACGATCTAGACACACAAGAAGAGAAAATATTTGACGCAAGATTTGCCTGCGTAGAATGCGGCAAAGAATATCAAATCCCAAATCCTGATTTATTTTCATTTAATAATCCATTAGGTGCATGCGCCCAGTGTAGTGGATTTGGCTATACCTTGGATTTAGATGAATCTCTTGTAGTTCCTGAACCAACAAAAACTTTAAAAAACGGCGCAATTGATCCGCTTGCAAAACCTTTTTTATCAGACTGGCAAGAAAACTTATTTCATTTTGCTGAAAAACTAGGGATTTCTATTGGCAAACGCTACTCAGAGCTAACGCCTAATCAAAAAAAACTAATATGGGAAGGTGACCCAAAAAATAAAGGACTTAATAATACTTTTTTGGGCATTAAACAATGCTTCGAAGAACTTAAGAAATGGAAATACAAACTCCATGTTCGAGTTTTCATTAGACGATATCAAAGTCAAAATCTTTGCACGCATTGCAAGGGTTCACGATTAAACGCGGATGTTTTAGCTATCAAGATTAATAATAATAATATAGCAGAAATTGCAAACTTTACTGTCACACAATGTCTTACATGGCTAAAAATTTTAATACTAACACCATATGAAAAAAAATTAACCCTAGAAATATTTTTACAAATCATAAAAAGACTCGAATTTCTTGAAGAAGTTGGAGTAGGCTACTTAACACTTGCGAGATTAACAAAAACCCTAGCGGGAGGAGAATTTCAGAGGATTAATATAGCTACACAACTAGGAAATGGCCTCTGTGGTACTCTTTATGTCCTAGACGAACCATCCATTGGGCTCCATGCTGCGGATACTGAAAAACTTATAAAAATCTTACACAGGCTCAGGGATCAGGGAAATACCGTGGTGGTAGTAGAACACGATTTAGAAGTCATGCGGCAAAGTGATCATTTGATTGAGCTTGGACCTGGTGCTGGTAAAAATGGTGGCGAGCTAATTGCTCAGGGGTCATTTCAGGATCTCATTGACATACCCGCCTCGCTCACAGGAAAATACCTGTCACGGACTTTTGAGTTAAAAAGAACACTTCCACCACGCCCAAAACACCTACACTCAATAAATATCACAGGCTGCAGAGAAAACAATCTGAAAAACTTAACAGTCGAATTTCCATTGGATCGTTTTATTGTAGTCACAGGTGTTTCGGGCTCCGGCAAAAGTACTTTAGTTCATAAGACGCTCTATAATGCCCTAGCAAAAATTTTTTATCGTTCTACAGAAAAAACAGGTGCTTTTGATTACTTGTATGGCGCAGAAAATCTTGGGGGTGTTGTTTTGCTGGACCAATCACCAATCGGAAAAAGCTCTCGTTCCAATCCTGTCACTTATATGAAAACATGGGATGAGTTTAGACGACTTTTTGCAAACCAGACTATATCCGTAAAACGAGGCTACAACACCCAGCATTTTTCTTTTAATGTAGATGGAGGTCGTTGTCCAAGTTGCAAAGGTGAAGGGGAGATCTCAGTAGACATGCACTTTATGGCAGAAATCAAACTACCATGTGAAGAATGCGATGGAAAAAGATTTCAAAAAAATATTTTAGAAATTACTTGTCGAGGTAAAAACATACACGAACTTTTACAGACTACAGTAAACGAAGCTTTTGACATTTTTAGAGACAATCCAATCTTACAAAGAAAATTAAATATATTAAGAAGTGTTGGTTTAGGATATTTGCAACTCGGTCAATCATCCACCACTTTATCAGGCGGTGAAGCCCAGAGACTAAAGATTGCGAGAGCATTAGATCAAGAAGAAAGAAAAAACCTGCTTTATATTTTTGACGAACCAACAACAGGTTTACATTCTGAGGATATAAAAAAATTACTGCTGGTCATACAAGACCTAATTGAAAGGAAAAACAGTATATTGATGATTGAACACAACTTAGATGTAATTGCCCAAGCAGACTGGGTTATTGATTTAGGTCCAAGCGGAGGAGATACAGGAGGCGAGCTTTTAGCCTCTTGTCATCCTAAAGAACTGTTAGAGGCCAAAGCTTCAATCACTGGAGAAATGCTAGGCTTATTGAGAAATTGAGGATCTGAAAATTAGTCTGGCATTCAGGCAAACTGGCAGACTGTAATCCGGCACTGTCATCTGGCACAGACACAGACACCGCTCACAGACACAGAGTTTCTTTGAACTCTAGAAACTGCTGACTAGTTAGCATTTTTTAAGCTTTTTTTTCTTCTTTTATTGCACCAAAGATCAGACGAGATACTTTTGCTAGTTCGAAAACAGAGCTTCGGAGTGTGGCCAAAAATGCACGTATGTAAGCGAAATAACAGGAATGAGATGTAAAGGCAGGTTTGGAGTTGAATATGAGCACATTTAAATTATTAGCTATATTTCGTATTCTATCTATCGCACCACGAACTAAGATACGTGATTCTTCAGGCAATAGCGCAAGATCTTTTTGCACTACCGAAAGTGCTGCTAG
>JACQAU010000054.1 GCA_016194835.1 Deltaproteobacteria bacterium | reverse complement strand
GGCTATTGAAAAAGAAGTAAATTTTTTCCTAATGAGAGGTAAAAAAAATTTCGAAGCTGGAAAACTAAAGGAAGCAAAGAGTAATTTTGCAGCTGTGTTGCGATTTTTACATAAAGAACAAACTACAGCTTCTTATTTGGAGGCAAAAGAACAACTTGAAAAAGTCGAAAAAGAAATGAAAAAAACCACAAGCGGAGGAGCGTCATGAACTTTTCTGCTATTATGACTGTCAGTAAGGATGGAACAGTTCTTAATTCTATCCCAATTGAAAAGGAAACACTTTTAGGCCGAAGCGAGTCTTGTCAAATTTGCCTTTCACATCAAGCTATTTCAAGAGTGCATGCAATTATGAAACCTGTAGCTGAAGGTGTGCAGGTTGAAAAGAAAAGTACATTTGGCCAACTTCTGGTCAACGGAAAGGATTGTACTCTGGCCTTATTAAAAGAAGGCGATGTGATTGCGTGTGGTCCTTATTTGTTAAAGCTAAACTTAAAACAACATGATTCATCGCCACAGGTAGATGTAAAAAATAATGAAAATATTAAGGAGACTTTAGAGGCGCATCAAAAGTATCGGGTGATTCTATACCAAATAAAGATCAAAACGAAGTGTTAAATGATTCTCAAAGTGAATTCAAAAATGAGCTACAAAAAGATTCTCAAAAGGAGTTTCAAAATGAATACCAAAACGAATCTAAAAACGAATCTCAAAATGAATCTCAAAATGAATCTAATGACGCCTCACAATCTTCGCAGAACGTATTAAATTTGTTTTCAAAGAGTTTAGATTCTAAATCCTCATTATCTGTTGAACAGCAAGCAGTTAATTCTCCATTTCCAATTAATGCTAGTGAGTTAGAAGATGCTCAAAGCTTATCTGTAGAAAATGTCAAGGTTACAGATGAAAATGCAAAGACAAAGGTAACTTTTAAATCAAAAGTTTCAGCAAAACTAGTATTTCCAAAAGGCGGTGCTAATGTAAGAGAGTTTGAAATTGTTCAAGAGGAAATCAGTATTGGCAGAGGAAAAGATTGTGAAATAATTTTAAATGATAAAAAATGCTCTCGCAAACATGCTATTATTCAAAATTCAGGACTATCATTTCTTTTAAAAGATTTGGGATCATCTAATGGCACCTATGTAAATGGCGAACGAATTACTGAAAGGGTATTAAAAGGAGATGAGACCATTCAAATAGGAGATGTGCAATTTACTCTTTTGATAGCAGACAAGGAATATGCTGCAAAAGAAAAAGAGTTTTTATCTGTTGCTGATATAGAAAATAAGCCAGATAAATCACAAGATAAATTATATGACCAGCCATATGCTCAGCCAATGCAGCATGAGAATATAAACTTTTCTTCTCCTAATGCTGATGTTCATATTACTGGAATGCAGGGGTTATCGCCGCAGTTAATGACTTCTAAAAAACAAGGCCTATTTAAAAAAATTATTTCTGATTTTAGAACACTTACTCCTATACGCTTAATTATTTATGCTGCAGTTTTAGTCGGTACATATTTTGTTTTATTTGTTGAAGAACTCAAGTCTACATCTAGGAAGACGGCGGCGATAAAAAAAGAAACTAAGAAAAATCAATCAAAAGAAGGCCAAAAGGTAGAACAAAAGGCAGATGCTCAGAAGATAGGAGTCTCAGATCAGTTTGCGGCTTTGAGTGAAGAGCAAAAAAAATATGTAGAAGCTAGACATAAAATGGCTTTTGAATATTTAACTAATAAAGAATATGACAAAGCTATTTTTGAAATAAGAAAAATTTTTGTGCTTGTGTCAGATTATGAGGATTCTAAGGAAATAGAGCGTTATGCTTTAGAAGGCAAAAGAAGAGTTGATGCTGCTGAAGAAGAAAAACGAAAAAAAGAAGATGAAGCTCAGTTTAAGGCTAAATTGGATGCGCTTATTGCAGAAGCAACAGAAAGAATGACAAAAAAACAATATGAGCAAGCCCAAGAAATAATGAGTATGATATTAACCCATGATCCTGAAAATAAATTAGTAGCTAGGGGGTGTTTCAAGAGGGGATGGCGTTAAAGAATCAGGGGAAATATTATGCAGCTATTCGTATTTTTGAAAAAATTAAACCAAATTCTTTTGAACCTAGTCTAGTAAAAAAAGCTAAGCAGATGATACAAGCTTGTTATGCTTTTATTAAGGCTCAAAGAGATCCTGTATTGCAAGAGGCTAAGGCAAAAGAAGAACAAGGAGACTTTAAGGGTGCTTATTGGCTCTATCAAAAAGCAATAAAAATCGATGCAAGATTTTCTGCAAGTCACGAAGGTGCTCGTAGAACCTTTCAGGTTTTGAATGAAAGGGCGAAAATTGCTTACACAGAGGCTGTATTGTCAGAAAGTTATAGTGATTTTGTAACAGCTCAAAGAAAATTCAAAGAATGTTTAGAAATAGTTCCTAAAGACAGCATTTATTTTGAAAGAGCACAGAATAAGTTAACTAATTATCTAAAATTTAAAAAAGTAGAGGAGTAATTTTATTATGAGTATTAAAAACCCATTACAGTTTATGACTGGGTTTACTTTTCGGGGTATCAGAAGAGTACAAGAGGATTGTATTTATTCAAATCAAGATAAGGGTATTTTTACTATTTGTGATGGGTTTGGTGGTCCAGAAACCGGCAATCTTGTGTCCAAACTAACGTGTGATGCGATAAAAAATTTTTTAGAAAAAGAAGCAGGTGATATTGAAGCAACATTGCCATTTGTTCTCAGAAGTTATTTTTCATTAGCTAGCAATGTTTTGTTTAATGCACTTTTGTTCGCAAACCAGAAGGTATGGAGTTTTAATCAAGACAGGGAAATTAATCAAAAGGGTGGGGCTTCTGTTTTGAGTTGTTTTATAGATGGTGATTTGCTTTCAATAGCAAATGTGGGTGTTTGTTCTGTTTGGCTTGAAAGAAATAGAAAATTAATTGAGTTAGTAACTCCGCGCTCTTATGGAAGGATGTTAAATCCTACGGTTTTAGATCATGATATTGAGTTAAAGGTTCCACTAATGGCAATCGGGATGTCTGAAGATCTGGAGCCTGAGATTGTCGAATACAAGATTTTGCCAGGTGATTGGATATTAATGCAAACGGACGGATTAAGCGCATTACAGCGCAGTTTTATTTTTGATCTAAAGAAAAGTCCTTTTGATAACAAGAAGGTTATAGATGATATTAAAGAGCGTTTACAGTCTGAGGCGTTTTCAGACAACGCGTCGTTATTATTGCTGGGATTTTAGTAAAAAAATAAAAGTTGACTTAATCATTATGTGATGATATTGCAGTGCGTTGTGTGTGAATTTAAAATTATTTAGATTTACCAATATAAAAGAGGAGAATAAAATGAAACTCATTTTGATTGTGTTGCTTGCGGTTTTTAGTGCGAGTCTAGCTGTTGCTAGTCCGTGTATACCACCTAAAAGAGGTGTGATTGTTGCAGCTTGCCCTGGTACTGGGCCAGGTGGCCCCATTGATCCAGAAAAAGGAAATCACGCAGCTTAACTAAAGTGTTAAAAAAACAGTAATCTGTTAACAGTTACTGTTACAGAACGGTTACTGTAAACTAATGTCTTTACTGGGCCTTAATTTGCAACGAAAGTTGCGGAGGCCGTACTTCATATCTATAGCCTTATTCTAACCCATTAATATTATTGCATATTTTTTATAAAACAATAGTTGACTTATTATGTAAGTATTAGATAATAAAGGTATGTGAGCGTATATAACCCTATTTATTTGAAGGGGGGGTTTATAAATGCATAAAGGCAGCCGATGAGATGACAGGAGTAAGAATAAGTTTATAAACAGAGGGTGTTTAGGCATGGTTTTAAAGAGGATAAGAGCGAGTTTTAAGAGATTTATAAAGTCCAATGTAAAAGGGCAAACAACAACAGAGTATATCCTTATTCTATTTGTAGTCGTAATGGTAGCGCTAAAGTTTAGAGGTCTTATGAAAGA
>JACQAU010000200.1 GCA_016194835.1 Deltaproteobacteria bacterium | reverse complement strand
TATGGTCAAGCCAATTTGTCAGTGTTAATTATCAAGCGATTTTAACAGTCACGCTGTGTCAGTGTCTTATTCTTAAAAACTCAAATTATGACCACGCTGAATATATTAACGGCTCCTTGAATTTCGAAGGTCAGAAGAAATCAAGCGTAACGCTAGCTTGGATTGTTTGTTACAGATGAACTCCTGTTGAAATCTATTTAGTAGAATTATTTTATAGCATAAGACTAATATACCGTGTACATTAGTCTTAATGTATAGAAGAATCCTTACCGATCACATCCCATTGAATTCATTCTTTTTATTTGGTCCACGTCAAACAGGAAAGAGCACCCTTCTTAACCAATTAAACCCGATTTGGACCTTGGATCTTTTAGATCCAGAGAAACAGTTAGAATATTCTAAAGATCCAAAAACCCTTTATCGTACGCTAATTCAGTCTAGATTTACCAGAGATACTGGCTGGATAGTTTTAGACGAAATCCAACGCGTGCCGGCATTGCTCGATGTTGTACAAATGCTTATGCAAGAAAGACCTAATCTTAAATTTGCTCTGTCAGGATCGAGCGCGAGAAAGCTAAAGCGCGGTACAGCTAACCTACTAGGGGGTCGTGCAGCGTTTCGAACAATTCACCCTCTTACTTATTCAGAACTGGAAAATGATTTTGCAATTGATCAAGTCTTGAGTTTCGGGACACTCCCAAAAATTTACTCCTTGATTGTGTCCGGAGACCTAGCAACCGCTCAAGATCTCTTAAAAAGCTATGTAATTACTTATCTGAGTGAAGAAATTAAAGCTGAAGCACTAGTTCGAAATCTCCAGGGGTTTCAGAATTTTCTAGAAATTGCCGCTACTCAGTTTTCAGAGCAGGTAAATTTGAGCAATATGGAAAAAGACTGTAGAGTGTCCTATTCTGCTATTCGTGATTACTATTCCATTCTTGAAGATACGATGATTGGATTCTTCCTTCAGCCCTATCTTCGTAGTAAGCGAAAACGCATGAGCCATGCTCCTAAGTTTTACTTTTTTGATAACGGAGTAATTCGAGCTGTTTTAGGACTTCATCGATCTCATTTTTCTTCTTTGGAGCGTGGAAAACTATGGGAACAGTGGTTCATACAAGAAGTGGTCCGAATAAATGCATATTTACAAAAAGAGTGGACTTTGTCATTTTGGAGAACTAGTCACGGGGCTGAAGTAGATCTTCTCATCGAAAGAGGACGGGAGATCTTATGTGCAATTGAGATCAAATCAGGAAAAATCATTGCAGATTCTGATCTCACTGGCATCAGGTCATTTTGTGAAGAATATCCAAAAGTGCCTTGTTTTGTAGCAGGAGGATTGGAACATCCACAAGAATTTACTCACTGTGAGACATATCCAGCTATAATGTTACTAGCTAAATTACAAAAAGAGTTTTAGACATCAATTGGATTGAAGTACTAAAACACCAAATACGCAAACTGGAAATGTATCCCAAAACTGCGACGTATTGAAAACGGACTCCATACTAAACACTCTAAATTTGAAAGAAATCTGTTATACAGCAACGCCCCTACACTCGCAGAAAGGGTAAAATTAATAACTGCAATACTTCTTCCGGGCAGCGTAAAACTTTGAGTAGCTGTTCCATTGTTTAATATAGTTGTCCCCCCATTACCAGAAATAAATTCAAAACCAATTCCAGGAGCAAACCTTAAAATTAGATCCATAATATTTTTAACCCCTGTTACTTTATAAAATCCTGGAACTTGCATTAAAAGTAAATTTGATTTTCCAGCATCATCCTTCATGGTTCTTCCCAGCGGGGTGTAAGAAATCGAGGGCTGAATAAATCCCCATTCTGTTGCAAACTCCAATGACGGCAAAATAAATGGCATAAATCCAGTCTTTCCACTTGTCTGGGTAGAAGTCCAACTTAAGTTTTTAGAAAACACCCCTATCCCAAGATAAAGTGGAAGCTCACAAAATCCAAGTCGCGAAATAAATAATAAAAATAACAAAACTTTCATAAAGATGGGATCCCTAATAAATCTAAAGGATTAATTTTGACTCTATTAACAACTACTCCCCAATGCAAATGAGGCCCACTAACACGCCCAGTTTTTCCTGATAAGCCTATTAATTCACCAGCGCTTACTTGTTGCCCTTTTTTGACATTCAATTTTTTTAAATGTGCATATACCGTAAAAATACCCCATCCATGGTTTAATAAAACCGTATTTCCTGATAAAAACAAATCTTTTGATAAATCCACCCTTCCTGCTTGTGACGCATAAACAGGTGTTCCTTCGTTTGCTTTGAAATCTGTACCATTATGATAACTTTGCAAACTACCATTAAAAATCCGCTTCGTGCCATAGACACTCGTAAATTCACTTTTTATAGGAAACACAAATGGACCACCCCAGAATTTTTCGGATAGTATGTTTTTATAAATAAGTGCTATTTCGTTAGATTCTCTCTTGATCCTGGCTAAATTTTTAGGAGAGGGTTCAACATGCTTTGGGTCTACTGTTAAAGTTTCGCTTAAATAATTACCCTTTAAAATAATCAATGGAAAAGTAAGAGTTTTCTCTTGTTCATTTTCTTGTAACTTAACTAAAATAGAACTTTTACCTTCAACATGACCATAAGGAATACCGATAAAAGAGAAATAAGTACCACGACTTTTTGGATCTAAAAAAAAAGGCACTTCGTTATTTTCAAAAATAACACTTTTCAATGTTGCTTTGTCATTGATCTGATAAGTTATCCAAAAAAGAGAGCCATTGGCGATTTTATTTTTGGAAATAGAAATATCACCGGATGTAACCGCGAGTGTTTGGGGGTTTATTGGAGTTTCTGATTTTTTTATTGAAACGCAGCCGGTCATGGACAATATAGAAAACCCACAGAAAAGTACAATAGTCCTAGAGTGCTTTAACTCTCCTTTGTCCATCATAGAAAATGACTTTTAGCTCCATTCCGGTTTTAATATCATTTGCGCTTCTTATTAATTGCTCTTTAGCGTCTTTTACTAAAGTAAACCCGCGTTCTAAAACTTTCAATGGAGAAAGTGCTTCCATTTTACTTATTAGTTGGTAAAAACTATTTTTTCTGCGTTCGATTTTTATTTGCATTGCTTGACAAAGCTTTAAATATAATTCATCAGCCCGCTGTGCTTGCTCTCTTAGCTTGTCTTTTGGACTAATAACTCTGGCAGAAATATGAGATAGCAATGTTTTTTTGAACTCCACACTTCTCAATATACTTTTTTGCATGTTACTTTGGTATTCAAACATTCTTTTAGCTGCATCTACCCAATACGTAGTAATGATTTCTGCTGCCGCTGATGGCGTAGGTGCTCTGACATCGGATACAAAATCTGAAATTGTAAAATCAATTTCATGACCTACAGCAGATACAACAGGAATTTGAGAACTTGAAATCGCTCTGGCTAGATTTTCGTCATTAAAACACCAAAGATCTTCTATACTG
>JACQAU010000151.1 GCA_016194835.1 Deltaproteobacteria bacterium | reverse complement strand
AGAAAATGTCATAGTAACTCATGGAGCCAAGCAGGCAATTTACAATGCTATGATGGCACTCTTAAACTCTGGAGACGAGGTTTTGATATTTTCGCCATACTGGCTGAGTTATCCGGAGATGGTGAAACTTGCAGGTGGTGTGCCTAGAATTATTCAAACTGATTTAGAATCCGGGTTTAAAGTTTCTCCTCAGCAATTAGCCAATGCTATAAATGCAAAGACCAGGCTTGTGATTTTTAATTCTCCGTCTAATCCTAGCGGTGTGGTTTACACAATAGAAGAATATCAAGCTTTAGGGCATGTATTAAAGTCAAATTCTTATAAAAACAATATGTGGATTTTAAGTGATGAAATCTACGACCAGATGGTTTTTACACAAGCGGGATTTTGTTCGTTTTTAAAAGCATGCCCTGAGTTTAAAGATCAAACTATTACGGTCAATGGTATGTCAAAGTGCGCAGCAATGACTGGTTGGCGGGTTGGTTGGAGTGTTGCACCAAAATCTTTGACTCAAGCAATGAATACGATACAAGGACAAAGCACATCTGGTGTGAATGTGCTCGCGCAGTGGGCAAGTATTGCCGTATTGAAGTTGCCTCAAGATGCTTTTAGAGTGGTGCGCGAAATTTACTCAAAGCGTTGTCGTCTTGGACTAGAAATCCTCCGGAATGCCAGCAAATTAAAATTAAGGCCACCAGAGGGAGCATTTTATTTTTTTGTAGGGTTTAGTGAGTACGTTAAAGAAGATTCTATTGAGTTTTCTGAGAAACTTTTACAAAAAGCTCGCATAGCGGTGGTGCCAGGCACTCCGTTTGGTGAAAAATATTATGTGCGACTTAGTTTTGCAACTGATGATAGTTCTTTACAAAAGGGCCTAGAAGGGTTTGTAAGTTACCTAAACAAACTATAACCAAGTTTTCGTTACGGTTTTAAATGCAAAATTTCGGTTTAACCGGGCAAGTATTGCCGTCTTAAAGTTGCCCATGGAAATTCTGAAAAAAGCTGGCAAAATATAATTATGGTCTCTCTGAGCTAAATGGGGTGGCATTTTTTGAAGAAGATATTTTTATATTATTTTTTTTCTTTTATCTTTCTATGCTTGGGCTGTTCTGTTCCGCGTAACGACGCTTCTAGCGCGTTAGGCAGACAAGCTATATCAGATGCAGTTAATATTGCATTATCAGAAGAAGACTGTACTACGGCAATCACACTCATTGAAGATCTCTATAGTTCAGAAAATAGCGATAATTATATCAGGCTCTTAAGGGCTTCTGCCCAGGGTTGTAAAGCTGGACTTGGTAATTTTTTTCAATTTACAGGAAAACTTGTAAATACTACTGAAAACCCGCTAGCTGCAGTCCCAAGCGAAGGCGCCTATTTTTGGAGAACCATGGCTAAACTTTTTTATTTAGAAAAAACCAGCTCTGGTGCTACGATTGTTGATTCGACGGGTTTGGACTCGCGTTTAGATGGCGCACTAAAAGCTACAGATGCACTTTTAGCGTCACTCAAGGTTCCAAAAACGGCAGTAGAATTTGCAAATCAAATTAATACTTCAGGAAATAATTTTGGTTCTATAAAGGCTAGTGATCGAACGGCAGATTCGAACTTGTATTTAATGTATATCTCAATGGCAGCTATTGGAATTTTAGAAGATCGATATGGTTACGTGTCAACCACGCCACCTGATAAATCAACTTTCAAAAAAGGACAAAAACTTGGAGCTACTGGTACAAATCCCACAGGTTGGGAAACAGCGGTAAACGTGGATAATAACGGGTGTACTTATGTGGCATCTATTTTAAATTTAAAAGACGCAGTAGGTAATGTTTCAGAAAACCTGCCTAGCGGTGGATTAAAAACAGCGCTTAGCACAGTAAGTAGTATTTTAAATAGTTTTGATGCAATTTGTACAGCCGCATGTATAGTTTGCGGATACACATGTGATGGTTGTCCAATACAGCTTAGAAATAGAAATTCTTGTGCAACAGATGCATCGTCTACAAATGACGAAATTGCAAGATGTGCTGCTGCAAAAATTGTAGAAACAATTGATACAAGTACAGTTATAGGTTGGGTGGGGCCATAAAGTGTATAATTTTTTATTTCTTTCTCTAATTTTATTTTTATCTCACGTGTCGCAAGCCGAAGAATTAAGAGAATTTTATAAAGGTGCAAGAGCATTAGGTATGGGTAATGCTTTTGTGGCATTAGCAGATGATGAGCAAGCGATATTTTACAATCCTGCAGGTTTGGCAGCAGTTAAAAAACTTAGTTTTCATTATTTGCCGGTGGATATTCTGCTTTCAAGTGATTTGTTAAACTCTTATTCTTCGGGACTTGGCGCATTTCAGAATATCTCTGGTGATACTCTAAACGTGATTATGGGGAAGAATATTTTTGGAGAAATGCAGGTAGCACCAAGTTTCGTTATGCCAAATATCGGGGTGGGGGTTATTGTAGATAGTCAGATTGCTATTTATTCACAAAACAAGACACTTCCTCAAATTACTATTGGATATCAGACCACTAACGGCATTCAGGTAGCTTATGGATTGTCCGTTATGCGCGGATTTAGAAAAAAAGCTGACCTTAGATTTGGAGTAGCGGCAAAAATGCTCTGGCGTAGAGGTGGATATCATTTACTTCCTCCAATGACTTTAGTGAACTTAAGTACCGGTACAATTCAACAAGTGATGGGTGAATATGGACGTGCAGTTGGACTAGACTTTGGATCTCAGTTTGTTTACAATATTGATTCGCGTCTAAGTATAATGTTAGGGACAGTAATTACTGACGCTGGAGATACGACCTTTACTGGTGGTCAAGCTGATATGATTAAAAATAATGTCAGCGCTGGTGCTGCAATCCAGTATTCTTTGAGAGTTGCACAGCTCACTTTCACATATGATTTGAGACATATTTTGCAAAAAACGGATTGGAGAAAAAGAAATCACATTGGTGGTGAGTTTTCTATGCCATTTTTGAGAATTTATTTAGGTATTAATCAAATTTATGCTAGTTATGGTGCAAGTTTTGATGCATGGTTATTTAAACTGACTGCACTTTCTTATGCTGAAGAGCTAGGGACTTTTGTTAATCAACAACCATCTAGAAGATGGTTGATTAAGGCCAGTTTAAAGTTTGACCTATAAAGCCAACAGAGCTAGAGAGGACACAAAGTAGGAGCCAAAGTAGGAGGAGGATAACACTTTGCAAAAAGCTTTTATTTTAGATACAAACGTTTTACTCTTTGACCCAAATGCTATTTTTAAATTTGGCAATAATGAAGTCATAATTCCTATTGTAGTGATTGAGGAAATTGATCATTTCAAGCGTGATATGAGTGAAAATGGACGTCATGCCCGTATGTTTTCACGTCTAATTGACAATATGAGAGCTGCTGGTGAGCTCTCAAAAGGTGTGAAGCTGCCTGGAGGTGGAGTGTTGAGTGTTGAGCTTGGCGGTTACGCTCCGTTGCCTTTAGAGCTTTCGATGGATAAAGCGGACAATCGTATTTTAGCTATAGCAATTTCCTTAAAAAAGGAACAACCCAAGCGACCTGTTATTTTTGTTACTAAAGACACTAATTTGAGAATTAAGGCAGATGCTCTAAGTATTTCGGCGCAGGATTATGAGCAATCTAGTGTGCAGCCTGAAGAACTTTATTCTGGAACTTTGGTTATATCAGTCGAAGCTCATTTAGTTGATGAATTTTATTCGCAGAAAAAATTAGTTTATCAAGAAGCATCTCAAACCTTTAAACCAAATCAATATGGAGTTCTAAAAGACACGACAAATCCAAACCACACGGCTATGGTGAGATATTCTAAAGAATTGGATGCTTTGGTGCCGCTTTATAAACCCGCAGAGGGATTGTGGGGGATTTTCCCAAAAAATGCTGAACAAGCATTTGCAATTGATGCTTTGATGAACGATGACATTAAGCTAGTCAGTCTGGTGGGCAAGGCAGGAACTGGCAAAACGTTACTAGCTATTGCAGCGGGTCTGAGTAAGACAGTAGATGAGGGAGTCTATCACAGATTGCTAGTGTCTCGTCCTGTGTTTCCTCTGGGCAAAGATATTGGTTTTTTGCCAGGCACGGTGGAGGAAAAGTTAAATCCATGGATGCAGCCTATTTATGACAATATTGATTTTCTTTTTGGAGCCACAGGAGCTGGCAAAGGGCGAAGGGGAGCTGGACGTGGCGGAATTGAACTTATCAATCAAGGGTTGTTGCAGATTGAGCCACTAACGTATATTCGTGGACGTTCAATACCTCAGCAATATTTAATAGTAGATGAGGCACAAAATCTAACTCCACATGAGATTAAGACTATTGTTACGCGTGCAGGAGAAAATACAAAAATTGTGTTAACAGGGGATAGTTTTCAGATTGATAATCCATATGTAGATTCAGCCAATAATGGTCTTGTTTATCTGGTAGAAAGATTTAAGGGTGAAGTAATAGCAGCACACATAACGCTTACCAAAGGTGAGCGCTCCAAACTATCGGAGTTGGCAAGTAATTTGTTGTGAAGTGTTAGGCTATATGGATGCGTTGTGGTAGTGACGAATTTATGATTGTGGATCACGAAGTGATTATTATCGGAGCGGGTGCGGCTGGCATGATGTGCGCTCTCCATGCCGGCAGGCGGGGACGGAGGGTTCTGCTCGTCGATCACTCGGACAAGCCCGGAAAAAAGATCCTGCTTTCGGGGGGCGGACGATGTAATTTCACCAATACCGGTGCGAGTCCCGCACAGTATGTTTCTTGCAATCCTCACTTTTGTAAATCCGCGCTTTCCCGTTATCCTGCCTCTGATTTTATCCGGATGGTTTTTGAGCATGGGATTGCTTTTCATGAAAAGAAACTGGGTCAGCTTTTTTGCAGCCGATCCGCGCAAGACATTGTGAATTTGTTAATGGGTGAGTGTTGTAAGGCCGGTGTGCAATTCAGGCTTCAGTGCAAAGTGAGCTCAATCGCTAGGCTCCCAGGTGCTGAATTGGGGAGTGCCCGCTTCAGCGTGGCAACTAGCCAGGGTGATTTTCAGTGCGAATCCTTGGTTATTGCCACAGGTGGGCTTTCGTTGCCAAAAAGCGGGGCGAGTGGATTTGGCTATGAGGTCGCACGTCAATTTGGGCTTAATATTATTTCCACCTCGGCCGCCTTGGATGGTTTTGTGATAGGTGATTATTCAGATCTCGCGGGAGTCTCGGTTGATTGCCTTGTGAGTTGTCATAAGATTTCTTTTCGTGAAAATATCTTATTTACCCATGCAGGATTAAGCGGGCCAGCCGCGCTTCAGACTTCACTTTATTGGAATCACGGGGATGAAATCCAAATCAATTTATTGCCAGAAATGAACTGTTTCCAGTGGTTACTCAATCAAAAACAGGCTGGCTCAAGAGCCACCGTAAAGAACTTGCTTCATGAATTATTGCCTGCCCGTCTTGTGGATAAGCTCTGCGCACTGCATTTTTCTTCTTCACTCTCTCTGCCGCAAGTGTCTGAGAAAGCTTTAGAAAAATTCTGTCATTTATTGCAGAACTGGTGCCTGACTCCAAGCGGGACTGTGGGTTATAGCAAAGCTGAGGTGACAAGGGGGGGTGTTGATTCGGCTGAATTGTCGTCGATTACAATGGAGGCTATAAAAGTGCAGGGGCTTTATTTTATTGGTGAAGTTCTTGACGTGACCGGTTGGCTTGGGGGTTATAATTTTCAATGGGCGTGGGCTTCTGGTTGGGCCGCAGCGCAGGTTGTATAAATAAACTTACAGGAATTAAACGCATCTCGATGTGTCAATATAGAATTGTAGATAAAATATTTAGACAAACTAAACAGACCTTCTGTAGGTAAATCCACGATTATTCTAATTCGCAATTTACTGTTTCAGATTGGATTTGATCAACTGATCTGAAATCTGTTTTCCGTTACGGTTGCTGTTACTGCAACTGTAACTGTTGTAAGGACTGTTTATTTACATGTGAAAACTTCTTAGACACTTCGTGGGAATCTGTGAAAAATAAACTTGTTTTATTTCAATAACTTAAAAAAACACCAGTCTAAATATCGGTTGGCATGGAATTTGTATATAATATTTATGTAAGTTTGATAAAAATGATTTTATTAAACAGATGTTTTAAGTAAAGAAAGATTGAGGAGTGTGATTATGACATATTTTAATAAAACAAATGCAGTGGTGGTTTTATTGTCGATTTGTTTGATCTCGCCTGTTGGTATGAAGTCTATTTCTTATGCTGATGATACTGCAGCTGGATATTTCGGATCTTCTAACGCAGAAACTGATGGTGGTGATAAAGCTGGTAAGCCTGCGGACAAAGAAAAGCCAAAAAAGAAGACTGACAGCGAATTAAATCATTTACTTGCTGATAAAATTCCTGCTGGCAAGTATATTTTTTTAAAACATGCCAGGGAACGGTTAATAGACAGAAATATT
>JACQAU010000150.1 GCA_016194835.1 Deltaproteobacteria bacterium | reverse complement strand
GTCATTTGCATTCCTTGTAATTGCGCTGATAGCTGCTCTTTTAGGATTTACTGATATAGCCGCAGGTGCTGCAGACATTGCACGCGTTCTATTCGGGATATTTATAACAATTTGCCTGGCACTATTTATTTCGGGAATATTTATAGTGAAAAGGAAATAAAGACATTAGAGTAACATATTATTTACTGAACACAAATGAATACACCACAGCAAAGCAGTCACGACCACCTTACTCTAGCAGCTTTGCGTGTGTTTTTATTTTTTACAGCCATCGTTTTTGGATGCGCGTTTGCTTATTGTTATAGAACCGGCTATCTTTTCCCTGCTTATCTTCTGGGTGGTGGTGGGATAATAATTATTTCTCTGGTATTTATTCTTTTTGGAAAGAAAGAAAAATATGTTGAAAAACAATTTCATGCTCAGCACTGATAAATATAAACTAACTGTAAAAAATTAAACGCAATAAAATATATGAAGACAAAAACATTTTTAGCTTTTGCAATAGTATCATTACTTTTTTCGGCTTGTGTGAGCAATAAAAAATATAAAAATCTGGACACGTCTTATAAAAAGATGCAGGAGAGTGAAAAAAGCTGCAGTGAACAACTTAAAAATTTTCAAGCGTCCATTACCGATCTGTCCCGGCAGAAAACAGACCTTGAATCACAGGTGGATTACTTAAAAAAGAACAGCAACCAGGTGTTAAATGCACTTCAGGATATGTCGGTATTGTCTTCAAAACAGGCTGAAAGCGTTAAGCAATCTCTGGCAGACATATCAAAAAAAGATGCTTATATCAATAATCTTCAGTCAGCTATTGCAAGGAAAGATTCGCTGAATATGATTCTGGTGATGAATTTAAAAAGCAGTTTGGCTGATATAAACGATCAGGATATAAATATAAAAGTGGATAAGGGTGTGATATACGTAGATATTTCAGATAAGCTGCTGTTTAACAGCGGAAAATATATTGTTACCAGTGAGGCAAAAAAAGTATTAGGCAAAGTGGCACAAGTACTTGATGCACACCCCGATATTGAGTTTTTAGTTGAAGGTCATACCGATAATGTGCCTATTCGCAATGCATGCATGGAAGACAATTGGGATTTAAGTGTAAAACGCGCTACCTCCGTAGTAAGAATTTTAGAAAACGAATATAAACATTGAGAGGGGGACTCTCAAGGATGAAAACGGATCTAAATTCAAACGACTTCGTCTGAAAAGGGAAAATGCTGCCGCAGTGTTAATTTTCAACTCTGATACAAATAAAATAGTTCTGACAAAACAATTCCGGTATGCGATCTCTTCTGAAGCAAAAGAAAATATTCTGGAGATTGTTGCAGGTAAAACCGGTAATGAGGAAGACACGTTAAATACGGCAATCAGAGAAACAGAAGAAGAAACAGGATACCGCATCCATCCTGAAAAAACACAGCTATTATATTCCTGTTTTTCTTCGCCTGGATATAGTTCGGAACGTTTTTTTATTTATTACACAGAAGTAAAAAATGAGGATAAAATTTCTCAAGGTGGAGGATTGAAAGAGGAACATGAATTTATTGAAATTGTCGAAACTGACATAAACGAGTTTCGGCAAATGTTTCTTGCTGGAAATATTATGGATGCTAAAACTTATATTGCCGCTTTTCATTTTTTTCAGATCCGGAATAAATGATTTTTTACCTCTGCATTTTCCAATCTGGATCTTTCAATATGAAGCAACTAAAATCCCACGGGTAACATTTCTTGTTCGGACTGTTTAAAATAGCTCCTTATCGAATATTGGCCACTTTTTCCGGACCCAGCTATACATTTGAATTATAAATTTTAAAAACAATTAAAAACAAAAAACATGAAAAAGACAATTTTAGTATGCGCACTCAGTGCTGTGTGTATGGTGGTAGTTGCCCAAACCGATACCCAAATGATGTCAACACCAAACTACGGCAATCAAAACAATCAAAATTCCAAAGATCAGAATAACAGGAATGATGATCAGAAAACAAGTCCGGATAAACAGTACAATCCGAGTCAGAACCAGAATCAAAACCAACAGGACCAGGACATGAACCGAAATCAGGGTCAGAAAAAATCTACCAGTCAAAATCCAAGGGAAGATTCTCCGAACAAAGAATGTACTGTGCAGATGACAAATGGCAAAGTGATGAAAATGCAAAATGGAAAATCAGTTGCGCTGGATCAAACCATGACGCTGTCTAACGGAACTATG
>JACQAU010000149.1 GCA_016194835.1 Deltaproteobacteria bacterium | reverse complement strand
TTTTTCAAATATATCAGGCGAAAGCTCTTTGGTATAGGTCCCTAATTGCACACCGAACATGAACACCTCATTTGAAATATTACTCTCTTTTTGTTTTTTGAGTTCAGCTAACTCGTCTATGGATGAGGTTTGTGATTCAGCATTGTCGAGTAAAAAAATAACAGATAGTGCCACTAAGGTCAACCTTAAATACTTCATAAATTTCTTATTACACTAAGTTGAAATTTTAGGCATCCAATTCCCCAGCGATCACATTCATAGCGCTGAGGGTAAGAATGGCATCAGAGAGCATAGCGCCTTTGATAATCTCGGGATACGCCTGATAATAAATGAAGCATGGCCTGCGGAAATGTAAACGATAAGCGCATCTGCCTCCATCGCTCACCAAATAAAAACCAAGCTCACCGTTTCCGCCTTCAACTGCATGATAAACTTCACCTTTTGGAACCTCATTTTCTCCCATCACAATTTTGAAATGGTAGATGAGCGCTTCCATGTTGTTATATTCTTCTTCTTTGGGAGGCAAATAAAATTCAGGAACATCTGCATGGAAAGGTCCGTCAGGCATATTAGCCATTGCCTGTTTTATAATGCTGAGAGATTCCCACATTTCCTGTTCACGGACATTGAAACGATCATATACGTCACCGCTTTTTCCGACAGGAATAATAAATTTAAAATCTTCGTAAGATGAATATGGATTCATCACGCGCACATCATAATCCACTCCGGCAGCGCGGAGATTTGGACCTGTGAAACCATAATTAAGCGCACGTTCCGCAGAAATTGGCCCAACACCAATGGTTCTATCCATAAAAATTCTGTTTCGAACTAAAAGTTTTTGAAATTCTTCCAGATGCTTCGGAAGTTCGTCTACAAACTTTTGAAGTTTTTTCCAGGCAACTTCATTAAAGTCGCGTTCCATTCCACCAATGCGGCCAATATTAGTTGTTAAACGCGCTCCGCATATTTCTTCAAATATTTCATAAATATGTTCACGCAACTGGAACACATATAAAAATCCTGTCATAGCTCCACTGTCAACCCCAATAACACTATTACAAACCAAATGGTCAGAAATACGCGCAAGTTCCATAATGATAACCCGGATATATTCTGCACGTTTCGGAACTTTGCAGCCGATCAGTTTTTCTACCGTCATGTGCCAGCCCATATTGTTGATGGGTGAAGAGCAATAGTTCAGACGATCTGTTAGAGGAGTTATCTGATAAAAAGGCCTATGCTCTGCAATTTTTTCAAACGCACGATGAATGTAACCAACAGTTGGTTCTGCTTCCACAATAATTTCACCATCCATCTTCAAAACATTTTGAAAAATTCCGTGAGTTGCAGGATGGGTTGGACCCAGGTTAAGAGTAGAATACTCCTTCTTGCTCTCCTTTTCAGTGGTTTTTTGTTTTGCTTCGATCATACTAGTATTTTTTAATTACACTATCCGAAAATATTTCAGTTCATATTCAACTCTTTCAAAATCTGAGGAGGAATTGGCACTCCTTTACTTCTAAGTTGTTCCACATAATAGACTGCCTTAGGCAAGTCGTTTTGTTTGTGGTAGTAAGTTACTAAATTTTCATATGCGTTCAGATAGTCTGGATGCAGACGTATTATAGACAGCCAAATATCCGCAGCTTCTTTATATTTTTCCTGCTGAAAATAAAGCAGGGCAATACTATTTAAAGCGTCTGCATTTTGCGGGTTTACCACTAATGTTTTTTGCCAGGATTCCCAAGCTTCCTGTATTTTACCTTGCCTGGAATAAGCCAAACCAAGATTGTAATATGCCAGATCAAATTGAGGGTTTATTTCTATTTCTTTTTTAAACTCATTTTCAGCTTTTTCAAGTTCGTTTCTATTCATATAGATCAGCCCGAGATTGTTATAAGCAGTCTCTGAATATGAATCAAGCTGAATGGCTTTTACATATTGTGCTTCGGCTTTATCAAATTCTCCTTTCAAAGAATAATTAATTCCAAGTACCTTTTGAGTTAAACCGGAATGAGGAGAATTAATAGCGGCATCCTCCCAAAAAGTGAATCTGTCAGTATATTTTCTGGAAAAGCTAAAAGTGGTTATAAACATGATAATGAGTATCAACATACACATCTGCAATGTTTTTTTATTACTCAAATTTATGTTTCTCATTACATCTGTTTCCATAACAAGGATAGAAAATCCGATCATCGGAACATACAAACGGGTATCGTGTTGAAAAACAGATGTCGCAACATAGGTGGGAAGTAAAAAAAACATAAACCAGCAAAGCCCGAAGATGATCCGAGGAATTTGTTTGGCTTCTGAATTGTAAAATGCAATTATCAAAATAATAATTGTTCCAATACCAAATAAATAGCTTGTATCCTCAATAGTGGGCATAGTCGACATATTAAATGGAAGCAGCATTTTTCCTGCTTGCTGAATCAGTGCAGTAAGATTATGAAGTAAAGCCATGCTTAGTCCGCTTAATTTTTCATCTGCTCTCTCTAAAACACTTGCCCTTATCATATACCATGAACCCAATGCCGCCAACCACCCTGCAACAAGTAATCCATTCTGGAAAGAAATTATTTTTGTCTTCAGGATCAACAGCACATATAAAACACAAACAGCAGGCATTACCACTGCGGTTTCTTTCACAAAAAGAGAACAACCAAAAAATAGTATGTGCAGTAAGTAATCTCTTTTTCTATTCGATTGTAAAAAGTTTATGTAAAAAATAAAACTTGCCAGAATAAAAACCCCCAAAAGTGCATCGATCCTTCCCGGTATCCATGCCACTGACTGGGTTAATGCCGGATGGATAACAAATATCAGAGAGGCAAATAAAGCGGCATTGCTTTTGTAAGATAATTTAGTCAGTAATAAAAAAAACAGGCAGGAAGAAAAAATGCGAATAAGTATATTAGTAAAGTGATACATCGCAGGAGAAATATCTCCTATTTGAGCATCGAGCATCAGTGAGAATGTAAAAAGAGGACG